>JABDPN010000198.1 GCA_013042715.1 Flavobacteriaceae bacterium
TCGCAGTATAATCAAGTATTACAAGCAAAGTTGTAACGGTTGGTTACAACTTTGCTTAATTAAAAATTAAAACGATATAACACTATATATAAATTATGGAAAAGTTATTAGGAGAATTTTCAATTGGCTTGTTTATCTGGCAAACAGTATTATTTCTAGCGCTATTATTTTTATTAAGAAAATACGCATGGAAACCTATTCTTAATGCTGTTAACGAAAGAGAAGAAGGCATTAAAAAAGCCTTAGAATCTGCAGACAATGCTAAACTAGAAATGGAAAACCTTCAAGCAGACAACCAAAAGCTATTAAAAGAAGCTAGACTTGAACGTGAAGCAATGATAAAAGAAGCTCGTGATATCAAAAATAAAATGATAGAAGACGCTAAAGACGAGGCTAAATCAGAAGCAAATAAATTAATAGCACAAGCACAAGCAGCAATAGATACGGAAAAGAAAGCAGCAATTGCAGATTTAAAATCTCAAGTTGCAAATTTATCTATTGACATAGCAGAGAAGGTTGTACGTGAAGAATTATCTAACAAAGACAAGCAAGTTAAACTTGTAGAATCTATGTTAGGTGAAGCAACATTAAACTAATTTTATAATGGCAGGAAGTAGAGCAGCAATACGTTACGCAAAGGCAGTTTTAAGCTTAGCATCAGACAAAAAAGCAGCAGAAGCTGTAAATATTGACATGAAGCTAATTGCTAATACGTTTTCTGAAAATGAAGATTTAAGTACGATGCTTAAAAGTGCTGTTATAAAATCAGATGAGAAAAAAGCAGTATTAACTAAAGTTTTTCCTAAGTTAAATGCTATTAGTTCTGGTTTGTTTGATGTGCTTTTTACTAATAAAAGATTAGAATTGTTACCAGAAGTAGCATCAAAATACAGTGTTTTATTTGATGAACTTAGTGATAAAGAAACTGCTACTGTAACAACAGCTATACCTATGACCAAAGAACTGGAAAAAAAGGTATTAGCCAAAGTGAAAACATTAACTAGTAAAAAAGTTGAGCTAGAAAACGTAGTAGACGAAAGTATCCTTGGAGGCTTTATATTACGTGTTGGAGATAAGCAGTATAATGCAAGTATCTCAAATAAATTAGAAAAATTAAGAAAAGAATTTACAATAAATTAAAACTTACCCTTTTAGAAAAGGGTCAAAATATTTAAAATAAGATGGCAGAAGTAAAACCAGCTGAAGTATCAGCAATCTTAAAACAACAACTTTCAGGTTTTGAAGCATCAGCTTCTCTAGATGAAGTAGGATCAGTTTTAACTGTAGGTGATGGTATTGTACGTGCTTATGGACTTTCTAACGCTCAATATGGTGAGTTAGTAGAATTTGATGGAGGTCTTGAAGGAATTGTATTAAACCTTGAAGAAGACAATGTAGGTATTGTATTATTAGGACACTCAAAACTAGTTGCTGAAGGTTCTACAGTAAAACGTACTGGACGTATCGCATCTATAAATGTAGGTGAAGGTATTGTTGGGCGTGTTGTAGACACATTAGGAACTCCAATTGATGGTAAAGGTCCAATTGCTGGAGAAACTTTTCAAATGCCTTTAGAGCGTAAAGCTCCTGGAGTAATATATCGTGAGCCTGTAACAGAGCCATTACAAACAGGAATCAAGTCTATTGACGCAATGATTCCTATTGGTAGAGGTCAGCGTGAGCTTGTTATTGGCGATAGACAAACTGGTAAAACAACGGTTTGTATCGATACAATATTAAATCAAAAAGAATTTTACGATGCAGGAGAACCTGTATATTGTATATATGTTGCAATAGGTCAAAAAGCATCAACAGTTGCAAATATTGCAAAAGTATTAGAAGAAAGAGGAGCACTTGCTTATACAACAATAGTTGCTGCAAATGCATCAGATCCTGCGCCAATGCAAGTATACGCACCAATGGCAGGAGCTGCAATTGGAGAATACTTTAGAGATTCTGGTCGTCCAGCTTTAATTATCTATGATGACTTATCAAAGCAAGCGGTTGCCTATCGTGAAGTATCATTATTATTACGTCGTCCACCAGGACGTGAAGCATATCCTGGAGATGTTTTCTATCTGCATTCTCGTTTATTAGAACGTTCTGCTAAGATTATCAACAACGATGAGATAGCTAAAAACATGAACGATCTTCCAGATGCATTAAAATCAATGGTGAAAGGAGGAGGCTCGTTAACAGCTTTACCAATTATTGAAACACAAGCAGGAGACGTATCAGCATATATTCCAACAAACGTAATTTCTATTACAGATGGACAAATCTTCTTAGATGGAGATTTATTTAACTCTGGTGTACGTCCAGCTATTAATGTAGGTATTTCTGTATCTCGTGTTGGTGGTAACGCACAGATTAAATCCATGAAAAAAGTAGCAGGAACATTAAAGTTAGATCAAGCACAATTCCGTGAATTAGAAGCATTTGCTAAGTTTGGATCAGACCTTGATGCTGCAACAATGAATGTAATTGAAAAAGGAAAACGTAACGTTGAAATATTAAAGCAAGCTCAAAACGATCCTTATAAAGTTGAAGATCAGATTGCTATTATTTACGCTGGATCTAAAAACTTATTAAGAAATGTTCCTGTAGATAAAGTAAAAGAGTTTGAAAACGATTTTATTGAATTCTTAAGAGCAAAACATGCAGATACATTAGCTGTTTTAAAATCTG
>JABDPN010000202.1 GCA_013042715.1 Flavobacteriaceae bacterium
AGATTACACCATTAGGATCTGCAAGTAAGCACATTACAATTAAGATCTACGATACATTACAAATAAATACTACTTACGCATTTAATTTTGGTGAAAGTATTACAGATAATAATGAAGGTAATCCTTATCCATTTTATAAGTATGTGTTTTCTACCGGAGAATATATAGATTCTCTTAAGGTTAAGGGATCTGTTAAAGATGCTCTTGACAAAAAAACTGAAGAGTTTGTAACTATAATGTTGTACGATGTAGATTCTACGTTTACAGATTCTATTATCTATAAGGAAAAACCTAAATATATTACAAATACTTTAGATTCTACAAATACTTTTCAGCTTGAAAATCTTAAAGAAGGAAAGTATTTAATGGTAGCAATTAAAGATGAAAGTAGTAATTACACTTTTGATCAAGATGAAGATAAAATTGGGTTTTTAGATGATTTTATAACAGTTTCTAACGATACAACAAATGTTTACGAATTAAGTTTGTTTAAAGAAGAAACAGATTTTGAAGTTTTAAGAGCAAAACAACATTCTGAAAATAAAATAGTTTTTGGAATTGAAGGTTCAAATGAAGACGTTGAAATTAACATGATATCTTCTACTCCAGAAAATTTTGAATATCGTATTCTGGAAGACGCTAAAAACGATTCTGATTCGCTTATCTATTTTTATAAACCATCTATTAAAAACGATTCTTTATTATTTACCGTTTCCAAAAAGAACAAATTAGATACTTTAACGGTTAAAATTAGAGAGCGAGAAAAAGATTCGCTTATCATTAAAGCTTCACCAAGAAGTAGCATATCGTTTATAGAAGATTTCTATATAGAAAGCAATATACCTTTTACTAAAATAGACGAAAGTAAAATTTACTTTATTAATAAAGATTCTCTTGATGTTACTTACTCTACAAAACTCGATTCTCTTAAAAACAGTTATGCATTTAAGTTCGAAAAACAAGAACAAGAGACCTATAAAATCCAACTTTTCCCTGGTGCTTTAGAAGATTTCTTTGGGAATAATAACGATACACTTTCCTATACACTTAAAACTAGAACTAAAGGTGATTATGGAGACATAAGATTAACACTTCAAAATGCTATTTATCCAGTAATTGTTCAATTAGTAGATAGTAAAGATGAAGTAAAGTATGAACAGTTTTATCAAGGTGCTAGTCCAATTGACTTTAGGCATATTTCTCCAGGAAAATATTCTCTAAGAGTGATTTTTGATTCTAACAACAACCAAAAATACGATACTGGAAACTACCTATTAAAAAGAAAACCAGAACGAGTAAGTTACTATCCAAATATTGTTGAAGTAAGAGCTGGTTGGGACGAAATTATTGAGTTTACACTATTAGACTAAAATTATCTCTATCGTCTAAAAATTTGAGTTTCTTTCGTATTGTATTAATATGATTTTTGTTGAGCTCTATAATTTCAACGCATTCATCTTCATTAATAGAATTAAGAGGTTCTCCTAATCCATCTAACACAGCAGAATGTCCTGTGTATTGGTGTCCATTTATGTCTTTACCAACTCGATTTACTCCAATACAATAAGTCATGTTTTCAATTGCTCTCGCTTTAAGTAATGTGTCCCAAGCAGCTATTCTTGGTTTTGGCCAATTGGCCACATAGATTAATAAATCGTAGTTCTCTACATTTCTTGCCCAAACAGGAAATCTTAAATCGTAACATACCAAAGGACAAATTTTCCATCCTTTGTATTCTAAAACTACTTTTTCTTTTCCAGCTTTATATACTTTATGTTCTCCTGCTAGTGTAAATGTATGGCGTTTATTGTATGTAGTAATAGTTCCATTTGGTTCTGTAAAAACAAATCTATTGTAATAATAATTGTTTTCTGAAATAATTACACTTCCACAAATTACAGCATTAACTTCTTTAGACAATTTTTGCATCCATTTTATAGTATCGCCTTTCATAGTTTCGGCAACTTTTTGAGGATGCATAGTAAATCCTGAGGTAAACATTTCTTGTAAAACAAAAATGTCTACATTTTCTTTAACAGATTTTATAGTGTTTTGAAATTTAATCCTGTTTGCTTCAGGATTTTCCCAGATTAATTCTGCTTGGATTATAGAAACTATTAACTTCTCTTTCATTTTCTAAATGTAGCGAATTAGAACTTTATAACTTTCGTTTAGTCTTATCTAGATTTGACTTTAGTTTTTTTAACTTTTTAAGCATTTTCTCTTCTGCAACTGGAGATAATTTACCCTTATCCTTTAAACGATTATATTTTTTTTGCTCTTTTTCATATTTCCGCTCTGCTTTTATAAATCTGCTATTAGCTTTCTCGTTTTGCTTTAACTCCTTTTCAGCCTTTTTTTGTTTTTTTTCTTTCTTTTTAAGGTCACTTTTTACTTTCTCTTTTTCTTTATTAACCTTTTCTGTCTTTATTTTTTCAGCAAGAGCGTTTTTAATCTGAAGTTTTTCAGCTTCTGTTAAAAGGTCTGTTACATCTTCTCCATTTTTAAAGAATTTTTCACCTTTAACCTTATACACTGAACCACTAGACTCTACTTTTTGAGCATTTGAAACTATTCCAAAAGTTAAGAAGAATACTAC
>JABDPN010000205.1 GCA_013042715.1 Flavobacteriaceae bacterium
ATAGTATAGATACAAATTCGCTTTTAAGTACTAGTGATTATGACGAAATACTTTTAAGACCTGAAATACGCGCAACTTATAATCCTAATGAAAAATCATCATTTATTGGTGGAATAGGTTTAGATCACGAATCTTTAGACAGAACAGATTTTTCTACAAAGCCAACGTTTAATTCTCCTTATATTTACTTACAATTCGACACGAATCCTAACGATAAACTTAATGTTGTTTTAGGTGCAAGATTCGACAATCATAGTGATTACGAATCTCAATTTAGTCCTAAAGCAGCTCTTAGATATGAGATAAACGATAAACTATCTGCTAAAGGATCTGTTGGATATGGTTTTAAAGCACCTGATTTTAGACAATTATATTTCAACTTTACAAATAGTTTTGGAGGTTATACAATTTTAGGATACAATACTGTAGCCACAGAACTTCCTCAATTGATAGAAGATGGAATAGTAAATGAAAATGGTGTATTAGTGCCAATCACTTTTTTTGATGGCGAACTCAAACCTGAAAATTCAGTTGCATATAATTTTGGTTTAAGCTATAATCCTATTGCAACTATAAACTTAAACTTAAACCTATTTAGAAACGACATTAGGGACTTAATAGATACTCAGCGTATTGCTAATAAAATTTCAGGAAACGGAGTTTATAGTTATTCTAATGTAAACAAAGCATATACTCAAGGTGTTGAATTTAATGCATCTTGGAAACCTAATAACAACTTAAAAATTTCAGGTGGTTATCAATTTTTAATAGCGAAAGACAAAGATGCTATAGACAAATTTAAAAATGGAGAAGCCTTTGCTAGTATACCTGGAATCGGTTCAGTTGAACTTAACGAAGACGATTATTTTGGATTACCTAATCGTTCTAAACACATGGCAAACTTTAAAGTATTCTACAATTTTAGTAAAATAGATTTAAACACAAACATAAGAGGAACATATCGAAGCAAGTATGGTTTATACGACACGAATGGAACAATCAATGGTTATTTAGATAAATATGATGATTACGTTGAAGCGTATACAGTTTGGAATTGGGCTATTAATAAAACATTCTACAACAAATACGAATTAGGCTTTGGCATAGACAATATTTTTGATTTTACAGACTTACCAGAGAGTGATGCAGACTCCATTTATATAGGAAACATACCTGGTAGAATTATTTATACAAAACTTAACATACAATTTTAAAAACAAACATTATTTAAATTATGAAAACAATTAAACTTTTAGCTTTATTAGCAATATTTGTAGGATTCAACTCTTGTAGTAACGATGATGATGACGACCCTACACTTTTACAAATAGAATCTGAATCTGTTGTTAATTTTTATGCACCTCAATCTGCAGATTACTCAACTAACCCTCCAACTTATAATGGAGCATTTACAAAATTTGATTTTTCTACAGGATTAGCAACAACAAGTGAAACAGAATGGGACATTGCTTTTCGAGGAACATCAATAGTTGTAAATGGAGGTATGTCTTTCGGAGCAACAGACGAACCAAGTCGTAATGGAAATGCAGCTGCTTACTTTGCAACTGGAACTTTAGCGAGTGTAGACTCTGTAAATACTACTTTACTGGAACAAGATTCAGTAAATGGTTATGTTTTAAGTAATTGGTACGATTACAATCCAGTAAATCACATTATTACTCCAACAGCAGGTAAGATTATTGTAGTAAAAACTCGTGATGGTAAGTATGCTAAAATAGAAATATTAAGCTATTATAAAGATGCTCCAGCTCCTAGTGAAATAACTGTGGATATCGCTACAAATGATTCTCGTTATTTTACATTTAATTATGTATACCAACCTAATGAAGGTGTAACAACATTTTAGTTCTAAAATATTATGACTATTAGATTTTAGAATTAAGGATATTTAAATTAGATAGATTAAAAAAGCCGCTTTTTAAGCGGCTTTTTTATTAAACATTAAGTAGTTTTTAATTAGATTAACTCTACTTTTCCTGAAGATAGCATGTAAACACCTCCAACAATGTTTATTTCGCCTTTGTCTTCCATTTCTTTAAGAATTGGACTGCGCTCTCTTATTCGCTCTATTGTAAGTTTTACATTATTCTCAACTGTTTTAGCTACAAATATATTATTAGATGAATTCGCTTCGCCTTCTACTTCTATTGCAGATTGCTTAACTGCTGGAAGAATATTTTCTAATAACGCAGTAATATTTCCTAATTCTACGCCATCACAAGCAGCTTTTACAGCTCCACATGCTTCATGACCTAAAACAAATACAAGCTTACTTCCTGCAACTTTACAAGAATATTCCATACTTCCTAATATATCTGTATTTTCAAAATTCCCTGCTACTCGTGCAACAAAAACATCTCCAATGGCTTGATCGAAAATTGTTTCAACTGGAACTCTAGAATCTATACAACTTAAAATAACAGCTTTTGGAAATTGTCCACCAACAGTTTGCTCTACTAAGGCTTTGTGGTCTACATCTTGCATATTAGCTGAAAAAAATCGTTTGTTTCCTTCCATTAAATCTGATAAAACAGATTGTGGTAATAATGTATCTTGAATATCTTTTGTTATTGCTATATTTTTCATTTTTCTAGTTTTTAAATTTTAATTATTAATTGTGGTCTACGTTTGCTTTAATCCATTTTATACAGTCTTCAAACGTTTCAAAAATATGTTCTTCTGGAATAAAATCTGGAATAATATCAATACGTTCCATCATATATCTTGGCTGTTCAAGTAATCCTACAAATAAAACTTCAATCCCTTTAGTTCGTAAGTCTTGAATCATATCTTCCATAGCATACAAACCAGATTGATCCATGTATTGCATTCTATCTAAACGCATAACAACTTCTTTAGCAGTTGCAGGAATTTGATTCGCTAAGGCTTGAAATTCGCTTGTAGAACCAAAGAATAAAGGTCCTTTTAAGTGCTTAATAAACACTTCTTCCTTATACTCTTCAGGGAAGTTCATTTCATCAGACCATGCCTCTTCTTTTAAGGTTTTAACGTCTGATCGTTCTGCAGTTAAATCTCCAATTTTTTTCATAAACATTAACGATGCAATTACTAGACCAATACCGACAGCATAAACTAAGTTCCAGAATGTTGATAAGGCAAGTACAGTAATCATTATCACAACTTCCATACTAAACTTTAAAGGTCCAATTTTTACGTCTTTAGGTAAATATGGAATTGCTTTTAACCCTTTATAATCCATAACTCCAATACCTACAGTAATTAATATTCCAGCCAAAACTGCAGCAGGAATTCTTGAAGCAATAGGCGCTAATGCTAAAAGAATGATAAATAAAAGTAACCCAGCAATCATACCAGATAACTTTGTTTTACCTCCTGAGTTAATATTTACAACTGTACGAATAGTTGCTCCTGCACCAGGAATTCCTCCAAATAAAGATGCAATACTGTTTCCAATACCTTGTCCAACTAATTCTTTGTTTGGTTTGTGTTTTGTTTTAGTCATGTTATCTGCAACAATACTTGTTAATAGTGAATCGATTGCTCCTAATAATGCTAAAGTAAGTGCTGTGAATATATAAGGTGTTAAACTGCCTAAAGTGAAATTTGTAAAGATTTCCGATTTAAATTCTGGTAAGCCTTGAGGAATTTCAGGAATTGGCCTATAATCTAAT
>JABDPN010000208.1 GCA_013042715.1 Flavobacteriaceae bacterium
GTAGTACTCTTCTAATATAGACTTATCTATTAGAGTTCTAATTTGAGCAGAAGAGGCTTCACTTCTTTTTACTAATTCTGAAACTTTTATTGGCTTCTTACTTTCTGAACTCAGCGCAAAATAACTAAGTATAATTTGAGATTGTTTTGGTGCACGTTTAAGTGTTTCTAAAAGTGAATTTAAAGCGTCTTCTGAAGTATATTTTTCGTTAAGCCTAACATATCTAACTAACTTTGGTTTGTACTTCTCGTAAAGCGTTTCTTCAATTATAATAATATTTTTATCGATAAGCCTTTTTAAAACAGGGAGAACAGTTTTTTTATCAAGAATATTACAAATCTCATCTACTTTTAAACTGGTTTGATATTGTAGTGCTTCAACAACTAAAAACTCATCGTCTTTTAAAGTCGAATTCTCAATATCTTCATCAGAATTAAGTTTTATTATTGACTCACTTTCCAATAAAAATGCACTTGGCAATCCAGCTCTTATAACTTCTCCTAAAGTACACATGTAATAATCAGACATCCAAGTCCATAATTGCAATTGCGTTTTTGTAGCTATTGGTTTTTCGTCTAATATTTGATGAATATCTTTAGCTTCATATTTTTCTGGATGATTCTGATGAAAATTATATACTAAAGCAGTATAGATTTTACTTTTACCAAAAGGAACAGCTACTCGCATTCCCTTTTTTAAATACTCATATTCTTTTTGGTTTACACGATATGTAAATAAACGTTCCAAAGGAACTGGAAGAATTACGTCTATAAAAAAAAGAGAGTCTTGCATTTTAATTTTGCTGACGTTTTAATTGATTTAATGATGCGTTCAACTCAAACCCTAACAAGAGTATGTTAGAATTTAACCATAAGTAAAAAAGCAAGATTAACAACGCTCCAATAGAACCATATAACTCATTGTATTTAGAAAAATTTTCAATATAAATTCCAAAAAAATACGATGTTAATGCAATTAATAGTGTAGTAAATAAAGCACCTAAAGAAAAGAACTTAGAATGTCTTCCTTCCTTAGTTCCAAAATAGTATAATGTAGCAGTTGCAACATAAATCATTACTGTTGCAAAAAGGTATTTTGATGTTTTAATCCAAAATAATCCAGCTTCAGAAGCATTTATTTCTTCGCCACTAATCCTCTCGTATAAAGGTGTTACAATATATAATTGAGAATACCCTAGAACTCCAACTGTTAACACTACTAAAAATGCAAGAATTAAAGCAACTCCAAGAGCATATAAATACTGCTTAAACACACTGCGAGTTAACTGATCGTGATAAGAATGCTCAAATCCAGAAAACACTGCACTAACACCATTTGCCATTAAAAAAATAGACAATAAAAACACTGTAGAAATCAAGCTTCCCTGAGAAGTTGTAGTAATGTTTTCAAAAATATTGTGCTCAAAAAATTCTGAGGTTTGAGGAGGCAAAAACGTATCTAAAAATGATAAAAACTGTATTTGAAAACCTTCAATTGGAATAAAAGGAATTATGATTATAATAAACAATAAAAAAGGAAAGATCGCTGTAAAAAAACTAAACGCAATAGCACTTGCTCTTGTGGTTAAAGCGCCTTCAACAATACCAATAATATACATTTCAAGTAAATCGTATAGTGATAAACCTTCAAATCCTGGTAGCTTTATTTTCTTTAAAAATCTAACTACAAGATTTAAAACAGGAATACTATCGAGTTTATCTTCTACTTGCTTTGTCATTTATACTGCTTTCAAACTTAAATCCATATTATAAACAGAATGAGTTAAGGCACCACTTGAGATATAATCTACACCACATTCTGCATATTGTCTAATGGTTTCTTCTGTTATTCCTCCAGAAGATTCTGTCTGACATTTATCTCCAATTAATTCCACTGCTTTTCTAGTGTCTTCGTAGTTAAAGTTATCAATTAAAATTCTATGAATACCATCGCTCTTTAAAATCTCTTTAATTTCACCTAAATCTCTTGCTTCAACAATTATTTTTAAATCACGATTTGTTTCCTTTAAATACTTTTGTGTTTTTTTAATAGCTTTAGTTAATCCTCCTGCAAAATCTATATGATTATCTTTAAGCATAATCATATCG
>JABDPN010000210.1 GCA_013042715.1 Flavobacteriaceae bacterium
CTAGTACCCAATTTGTTCTAGCTCCAGATACTCCAGTACTCACACAAGTACATTTTCCTTGAAGTTCATCAACAATACTTTGAATAAGTATCTCTTGTATGAATTCAGGAACATCAAATTCAAACTTCTTTACTGGTTCATTCTCTAATGCTAAAGTAACGTGATAATCACCCCAAAAAGGAAATGATATTTGCCCTTTACTACCAATTATAGTTGTCATTTCATATTGTGAAACCTTACTCGTATTAAAAGCCCATAAGCCTTTTCCTAAAATTCCATTTTTAAATTTAAAAACTCCAACAGTAATATCATCGGCAAGGTATGCTTTTGATTGATTTTCAGAAAACCCTTTCGCTTCAGTTATAGGTCCAAAAAGGAAATCGAGTGCATCTAATTGATGTGAAGCCAAATCGTAGAAATAACCACCACCTGCAACTATAGGGTTAACTCGCCAATTATTATTGTGGTGATGTGTTCCTACAATTTCATTTTCAATTGTCATTTGTACACTTATATCTACACTTCTAATGTCACCAATTGTATCACTATCAATTAATTCTTTTACTTTAAGAATATTTGGTAATGTTCTACGGTAAAAGGCTACATATAAAGGAACATCTGCCTTCTTACATGCTTCTACCATTGATAGACATTCCTTATGAGATCGAGCCATTGGCTTTTCTACATATACAGGTTTTCCAACAGCAGCAGCCTTCAATGTATACTCGGCATGAGTACTTGGAGGAGTAGCAATGTAAATAGCATTTACTTCTGGGTCATTTAGCAAATCATCAGCATTATCATACCATTTTTCAACACCATGCCGTTTGGCAAAATCCTTGGCTTTATCAGAATTTCTTCTCATAACAGCCTTAATAGTTGAATTCGTGATTTTCATAAGTGGTGTTCCGCTTTTAGTTTCGCAAACATCACCTACACCAATAATTCCCCAACAAACTTTTTCTTTTATTTTTTGTTTCATCTTTAGAAGATTTTATCATGGTTTGTAACTTGATTATAATGAATGCTAACGAACTTATATGAATTCGTTTTAATGATTTATATGAAGGGATAAACGAAGTTAGGGTTTTTAATCTACAATATCAACCCTTAATAATGTCTTTATATTCCTCAAAAAAAGCTTCAAACTGGCTCATGGTTTGATTAAAAAACACCATAGTGTCTTGCCAAGTGTTTTTGTTATGGATAGAAACCTTTTGCTCTTTTGGCACATATATTCTGGAGATTTCTTTTCCGTTTTCTAAGTAATATTCCTCTTCATAAATGGCATCTGGAAGATATTCGTCAAAAAGAATGGTTTGAAGAGCAGTTAGCTTTTCCCAACAATGTATTCTGTTGTCTAGATCGTCTTCTAAATCTAAGGCGACTAATGCTTTTTTAGTGTCGAAATGAAATTTAAAGGATAAACCTTTAATCTTAGTGTTGTAAAGAAGCCATTTTCTTGGAAAGGATTTTCCGAAACTGGTCCAAAATTCTTGCCTTATTGATCTGGATTCTTCTTTACTAAACATTACATAAAATAAGCAATTGCAACTGCAACTATAATAACTAGAATTTTACTTAGGTTGAATTTATGACCTTCGCTACTTTCAAATAGAATAGTTGTAGATATATGAAGGAATATACCAATTACAATAGCATTAATAATATACAAGTATTCTAATGAAATTTCTGCAGTATTTGAGATAAAGGTTCCTAGAGGTGTCATTAATCCAAAAAGAATTAAAAATACAAGAATGTGAAAAGATTTAAAATCAGACTGATATAAATATGATGTAATTAATATTGCAATAGGTATTTTATGTACAATTACACCATAAACCATATCGTTATGCTGATGAAGTGGGAAACCTTCTAAAAAGGCATGTAAACACAAACTTATGAAGAGTAGCCAAGGAAAAAGAGTACTGTTTTTGTGAATATGTATGTGGCCATGTTCTGCTCCTTTAGAGAAAAACTCTAAGATAACTTGTAGTAAAATACCAACCATTATAAACAGTCCAGTTTTCTTAACGTCTAGATGTTCGTAAACTTCAGGAAGTAAATCAAAAACAGTTAGTGATAATAAAAATGCTCCACTAAAAGCGAGGAGGAGTTTTATGTTTTTAATAGTAGTGTTTTTAGATAGCGTTACTATTAAAAAGCCTATTATTACTGCACTTATTGGTAAAATATATAATTCCATTACATAAAAATCATTATAAGACGTTCAGATTTGTTTTTGTAAAACTTTCCTAAGTTATAATCTCCAAAGATATCTATAAGTTGCAGATTTGAATTTTGAAACATGGATTTAAAATCTTCTAAAGTAAAGGCTTTTACACGTTCAAAGAAGTTATAATCTTGATCTTCATGATTAAAACTTATTTCTTTAATAATATAACCATTTTCAACATAACGTTTTAGATAAAAAGTAATATGTTCTACTGTTTTAGTTTCTTCTGGTATTAAATGTTCAATAATATAATCTGAATTTAAAAAATCGATGACACCAATTCCGTTAGGTTTTAAATTTTCTTTTATGGCATTAATTGTATTTTGGTTATCTGCTTCGTTTTCAAAATAACCAAAACTAGTAAAAAGATTAAGCACAATATCAAATGATTTTAGATAGGGTTTGCTCATATCATATACATAGAAATGTAAGCATTCGTTTTCAAATTGTTTAGCATATTTGATGCTCTCTTCAGATAAATCTAAACCAGTTACATGATATCCTAATTGGTTAAGATGAATAGAATGACGACCTCTGCCACAAGCCAAATCTAATAGTTCGCCATCTTCTGGAACATTGAGATAGGTTGTGATTTTTTTCATAAAAGCCTTCGCTTCTGAGTAATCTCTATCTTTATATAAAATATGATAAAATGGTGTATCGAACCACGACTTATACCATTGTGAATTTTCTTTTGTCATACATTACTGTGTGTCGCAACAAAAATACTTTATTTTTACAATCTATTTAAAATGATTTATGGAGAATAATTTTAAAATGGTTGGCAAAACCTTATTTGGTTTTGAAGAACTACTCGCAAAAGAGCTTAAAAATCTTGGAGCTCAAGATGTGAAAATTGGCGTTAGAAATGTTAGTTTTACAGGAGATAAAGGCTTTATGTATAAGGCAAATCTTGGATTACGAACTGTAATTAAGATATTAAAACCAATTAAGACATTTAGAGTTATTAGCGAGCAAGATTTATACGAAAAAGTAAAAGCTATTGCTTGGGAAAACTATTTAAAGCCTTCTGGATCGCTTGCTGTAGATGCCACAGTCCATAGTCATATTTTTACACACTCAAAATACATTGCATTAAAAACCAAAGATGCTGTAGTAGATCGTTTTAGAGAAAAAACAGGTGAACGACCAAATGTAGATTTGCGTTTTCCAGATTTAAAAATTAATGTGCATATAGATAGACAATTATGTACAGTATCACTTGATAGTTCTGGAGAATCTTTACATAGAAGAGGATATAAGACAGCAACAAATATTGCACCAATAAATGAAGTTTTAGCAGCTGGTTTAGTGCTACTCTCTGGTTGGGATGGGCAAAGTGATTTTATGGATCCCATGTGTGGTAGTGGAACCATAATGATTGAAGCAGCAATGATTGCTTGTAATATTCCACCAAATTTAATGCGTAAAGAATTTGCTTTTGAACGTTGGCAAGATTGGGACGTTGACTTGTTTGAGAAAATTGAAGAATCTTTACTTAAAAAAACTAGAGATTTTCATTATAAAATTTTGGGTTACGATAAATCACCTTCTGCAGTTAAAAAAGCAAAGGATAATGTAAAAAATGCACATTTAGAAGAATTTATTAGTATTAAACACGAAGACTTTTTTAAGACACAAAAAGCAGGAGAGGAGCATTTACACATGGTTTTTAATCCACCTTATGGC
>JABDPN010000212.1 GCA_013042715.1 Flavobacteriaceae bacterium
GTAGTAACCATAGATTTTCCGTTAAATTCAACACCATTATCAGTGTTATAGTATATACTCATTTTATGTCCATCAAATGCATCAGCACTTGTGTTTGTGTAACCTGAACCTAGGTTAACTAAATCTGTTGAAGAGATAGCACCAGAAACTACATGGTTTAATAATACTGATGCTAAAGCATCTGTAGGTACATCTCCTAAAGATCCAAAATTGTTATCAGATAAGAACTCTCCAAAAGCCATATTTCCAGGAGCTAGTACAGTAAATGGACCTGCAGTACTTAATATACCAACTAAATCCCCATCTGCAGCTCCTAAAGCAGCAGTTAAATTGGAAAAATTAGAATTTGCTAAAGCATGATCTACTACAGAAGGTAATGCAATCACTCTGTCAATAACATGAACAATTCCATTAGAAGCAGAAACATCAGCTCCTCCATCTATAACAGATGCACTGTTATTAAATTTAACACCATTTGATGTATCAAAATATAAACTAATATAATTATCACCTGCTCCCATTGCATTAGTCTTTGCGTATCCAGAACCTTGACCAGCTAAAGCACTTGAAGGAACTTCTCCCGTTATAACATGATTTAATAATACTTGAGATAATACATCTGTTGGTATATCTGATAAAGATGAGAAGTTGTTATCTTGTAAAAATGTATTAAAAGCTGCATTTGTTGGAGCTAATACTGTAAATGGTCCATTACCACTTAAAATAGATACTAAATCACCATCTGCTGCTTGTAATGCAGTAACAAGTGTAGATAATTCTGAATTTCCTTGAGCAGTTTGAACAATATTAAATGATATTGGATCAACCTGTACATTATCATCATCATTGTCACATGAGAATGATACTATTGTCATCACTAATAAAAGTGCAATTGTTTTTAATGTTTTTTGTATTTTCATTTCGCTGATTTTATAAATGTTCAACAAATATAGAAAAAGATTAAACAAAATAACAAACATAAAATGTTAAAGTTTTTTTAAAAAAGATTAAACAAAAATAAAAAATCAATGTTTATAAGGGATTTGGGAATTATTTTTTTTTGAGTTATTTACTCTATCTTTGCATTTTGAAAATATGAAACGTGTTATTGTTGGACTGTCTGGTGGTGTAGACTCAAGTGTTGCAGCCTTTATTTTAAAAGAGAAAGGTTATGAGGTTATAGGCCTATTTATGAAAAATTGGCATGACGATTCAGTAACCATATCTAATGAATGTCCTTGGTTAGATGACAGTAATGATGCTATGCTTGTAGCAGAAAAGTTAGGCATACCATTTCAAACAGTAGATTTAAGTGAGCAATACAAAGAACGTATAGTAGATTATATGTTCGATGAGTACAAAAATGGTAGAACACCAAATCCAGATGTTCTATGTAATAGAGAAATTAAATTTGATGTTTTTTTAAAAATTGCTTTAAGCTTAGGAGCAGATTATGTCGCAACTGGTCATTATTGTAGAAAGGGATCTCTTTCAAAGTATGGTAAAAAAGTTTATCAGCTTCTTGCTGGAAAAGATGGTAATAAAGATCAATCTTATTTTCTATGTCAATTATCTCAAGAACAGTTATCTAAAACTTTATTTCCAATTGGTGAACTAACTAAACCTGAAGTTAGAACGATTGCAACTAAACTTAATTTAGTTACAGCAGAAAAAAAAGATTCTCAAGGACTCTGTTTTATAGGCAAAGTTAGATTGCCAGAATTCCTTCAGCAACAACTTAAACCCAAAGAAGGTGTAATTGTTGAAATTCCTGCTAATAGTCCTTTATATAATAAGGAGACTCCAAAGTTTTCTTCAGAAGAAGAACGTTTAAACTATTTGTCTACTTCTGTAGAATATTCATTAGAAGATGGTAAACTAGTTGGCAAACATCAAGGTGCTCATTTTTTTACAAAAGGACAACGTAAAGGTCTTGCTGTTGGTGGAACACCAGAACCATTGTTTGTTTTAGATACAGATGTAAAAGAGAACGTTATATACACAGGACAAGGTAAACACCATCCTGGATTATTTAAAAAGGCACTTTTTGTAACCCAAGATGATTTACATTGGATTCGTGAAGATTTAAAGCTTGAAGTTGGAGAAACGCTTGACTTAAAAGCTAGAATTAGATACAGACAACCTTTACAGGAAGCAACATTAATCAAGGTAGATTCAGGATTATATGTGGAATTTAAAAATGCACAAACATCCATAACTGAAGGTCAGTTTGTAGCATGGTATCTTGATGATGAGTTGGTAGGTTCGGGAGTAATTTCTTAAATTGCATATTCTAAATCTATCATTATGAAAAAGAAATTACTTTTAGTGACCCTTTTTTTAATTCAATTCTGCAGCTTTTCACAAGTTGAAGATGCTTGGGTTTATCTTGCAGATAAAGAAAATGTTGCTCAATCTATTTCAAATCCAATTTCTATATTAACACAACGTGCTATTGACAGAAAAACGAATCAAGGAATTGCAATAGATCAAAAGGATGTTCCAGTAAACGAATTTTACATTTCTGCGCTAAAGAATGCTAATGGAATTTCTGTTTTATCTAAATCTAAATGGTTTAATGCAGTTCATGTAAGAGGAGCACAAATAGATATAGAAGCGCTTTTAACTAATCCAAACACCAGCTTTGTTACTTCAATAGAATATGCAAGTGGAAGTATTTCGACTTCGAGATTAAATAGTCCTGTTAATAAATTTGAATTTGAAGAAACTAATGTAGATTTAAATTATGGTGACACAGAAAATCAAGTTCAGATGTTAAACCTTCATTTACTTCATTCAGATGATTTCACAGGCGAAGGTGTTTTAGTTGCTGTTTTAGATGCTGGTTTTTCTGGTGTAGAAACAATTAATGCTTTTAGCAGACTTCGTAATAATGGTGATTTATTAGATGGTTACGATTTTGTAGATAGAACAACTGCAGTTTATGATTACACCGGTAATACACATGGAACTAAAGTTTTAAGTACAATGGCAGCATATATAGACAATCAATATGTTGGTACTGCTCCAGATGCATCATATTATGTATTTAGAACTGAAGATGCAGGAAGTGAAAATCCAGTGGAAGAGAGTTATTGGGTTGAAGCAGCAGAACGAGCAGATAGTCTTGGTGTAGATATTATTAATACCTCATTAGGTTATAAAGATTATGATAATCCCAGTTACACATATACAAATACAGATTTAGATGGTTATACAACCTATATTACAAGGGGTGCAAATATGGCTTTTCAAAAAGGTTTGCTTTTAGTAAATTCAGCTGGAAATTCTGGAGCAAGTGGTTTAAACGCTCCTGCAGATTCACCTTATGTTATAACTGTAGGAGCAGTAGATGCTTCTGGGAACTATGCGTCTTTTAGTTCCCAAGGAAGCGCGATACAACCAACTCAAAAACCAAATTTAGTAGCTCGTGGACTTAGTAGTTTTGTCGTAAGTTCAACAAACGCTATAGTTCAAAACAATGGAACTTCTTTTAGTTCTCCAATTTTAGCTGGAGCTTTAGCATGTTTAAAACAAGCCTTACCTAATAGTTCCAATGAAGAATTAATAGATTTTATTCAAGAGTCTGCATCACAATTTCTCAACCCAGATTATTATTTAGGTTATGGTATTCCAGATTTTGAACAAGCAAAAACTTTAGGTTTAGAATATGAAGCTTCTAAACGTCAAGAATATAAAATCTATCCTAATCCAGTAAAAGATATTTTGAATTTACAGTTTTATGGTACTGTTGAAGAAGCAGAAATCTCTGTTTTTGACATTTTAGGAAAACAATTATTTACTAAAGAATTAACAATAAATAAAAACACTATTGATTTTTCAGAAGTTAGAAAAGGTATTTATATTGTAACAATTTCAACAAAAAAAGCTGATGTAAAAACCTTTAAACTCATAAAAGAGTAGATGAATAGAATAACAAAATTATTCAACATTAAATATCCAATTATTCAAGCTGGTATGATATGGAATAGTGGTTGGCGATTAGCTTCTGCTGCAAGTAATTCTGGTATTTTAGGCTTAATAGGTGCCGGTTCAATGTATCCAGATGTACTTAGAAATCATATCCAAAAATGTAAAAAAACAACAGATAAGCCATTTGGAGTTAATGTTCCAATGTTGTATCCAAATATCCAAGAGATTATGGATATTATTGTTGAAGAAGATGTTAAAATTGTATTCACCTCTGCTGGAAATCCAAAGACATGGACCAAGTGGTTACAAGATAAAGGAATTATAGT
>JABDPN010000232.1 GCA_013042715.1 Flavobacteriaceae bacterium
GTAAACTCTGTAAAACTCATCCCATCTGAAGAATCAGAGGAAATTCTATTCTTTACAGAATCTTTTGCCATCATGTAGTTAACGGTTATATGTTTTCCAACATCACGAATAAATTCCAAAAAAGAAAACTCTTTCATCCAATCGTAGTTGTTAACTAACTCTGCTGCGTTTTCAGCATCACTTTCAAAATCCAGAAAATGTGCCAATTGGTTTTTAATAGCTTCTTGATTATGTCTCAGTGTTTTCTCGTCTAACAAATTACGTTCGCTTGATTTCCCAGAAGGATCACCTATCATTCCTGTTGCTCCACCAACTAATGCAACTGGCTTATGTCCACACCTTTGGTAATGCGCTAATAACATAATTGGCACTAAATTTCCAATATGAAGTGAATCTGCAGTTGGATCGAAACCAACATATGCACTTCGCATAGCTTCGTTTAGATGCTCTTCTGCTCCAGGCATCACATCGTGAATCATTCCTCTCCAACGTAATTCGTCTATAAAATTTTTTGACATAATCTTGAAAATATTGAGCAAAGATAATTGTTTAGCTAATGATGAGAAAAGAAAAAATAGTATTTTAGTTGCTATGATTTTAGTTACTGGAAGTACAGGATTAGTAGGCAGCCACTTGCTTTACAAATTAACAGAAACCGAAGATTCTATTAGAGCGCTTTATAGAACAGATTCTAAATTAGAAACTGTAAAACATATTTTCTCTTATTATTCTGAAGATTTTGAAGAACGGTTTAATAAAATTGAATGGTATAACGCAGATATAACTGATTTACCAAAACTAATAGATGCTTTTAATGGTATTACTTATGTTTACCATTGTGCTGCTCTCGTTTCTTTTGATCCTAACGACTATTACACATTAAGGCATGTTAATATTGATGGGACTGCTAACATTGTTAATCTATGCTTATCTCATAACGTTAAAAAGCTCTGTTATGTAAGTTCCATAGCTGCTGTTGGTTTAAGTACAGATGATTCGTTAACAAAAGAATCTAGCGAATGGAATAAAGAAGAAGACCATAATGTCTACGCCATAACAAAATATGGTGCAGAAATGGAAGTTTGGCGAGGTACTCAAGAAGGTCTAGATGCGGTAATTGTAAATCCAGGTGTAATTGTTGGGCCAGGTTTTTGGAATGCAAGTAGCAGTAGTTTATTTAAACAAATACATAAAGGCTTAAAATACTATACCAAAGGTATTACAGGTTATATAGACATTTTTGATGTTGTAGATATTATGATTAAACTTTACCAAAGTGACTTTAAAAACGAGCGTTATATTTTAATTGCTGAAAACATTTCTTTTAAAACCTTTATAACTAAAGTTGCAGAGAAATTAAAGGTAAAACCACCTAAAAAAGAAGCGTCATTACTATTACTTAAAATTGCATGGCGAATAGATTGGTTACGTCAATTAATTACCAGTAAAAAAAGAAAGCTCACCAAACATTTAGTAACTTCTTTAACATGTACCAGAAAGTATAGTAACAAAAAAATTAGTGATGCCTTAGACTATAAGTTTAAACCTATTGACGTGTCGATATCTGAGGTTTGTCAATTTTATTTGGAAGACTTAAAGAATCCTTCTTAAGGATATTTTTAATTTGCGTTCCGTTTTTATCTTTTCCAAGGTTTTTAAGAGAATCCAATCTTTTCTTATTTGATTTTCTTATGGAATCTTTTTTAGCTTTTTCCACTTCGAGTTCTTCGCTAATTCTCTTTTTATCTCGTTGCAATTTGGATTTAACTTTACTGAATAAGTCGTCGTATAAATCTATATCGTATGCATAATAGTTATTACTTTCTGCAAATTGTAGACTATCTATTTCATATTTAGTTAATATATAGTCTTGTGGATAAATCCCTTTTTTTTCCAGTGTATGTCTTTCTGATCCTTTCGCAGAACTTATTAAAACCATATCGTATAAAACCTCAACCATTTTATCTTTTGGAATTAAATTATCAGGTTTTGGTGGTTTGTTAATTTTATTATTGTTGCATCCTAACAATAAAAAAACTAGGCCTATTATTTTAAGAAATCTTATCATCTATTAAAAGTTAATCGCTTAGCAGCTTTAACGTCGTTAAATTTAAAATTATTATAAACTAATTTGCCATTAATAAACGTATGCGTTATTCTGGATTTAAAGGTTGTACCTTCAAAAGGAGACCAACCACATTTATAAAGAATATTTTCTTTTTTAACTGTCCAAGGATTATTTGGATTTACAATTACTAAATCCGCATAAAAACCTTCTGTTATAAATCCTCTTTTTTCTATTTCGAAAAGTATTGCAGGATTATGACACATTTTCTCTACAATTTTTTCAATAGATATTTTGTCTTTATGATAAGCTTCCAAAATTGCAGATAAAGCATGTTGTACAAGAGGCCCTCCAGAAGGTGCTTTTGTGTAAACATTATCTTTTTCTTCTAGAGTATGTGGCGCATGATCTGTTGCAATAACATCAATTCTATCTTCCAATAAAGCTTTCCATAAGAGTTCTCTGTCATTTTCTGTCTTTACAGCAGGATTCCATTTAATTAATGTTCCTTTTTTATCGTAATCTTCATCAGTAAACCATAAATGGTGTATACAGACTTCTGCTGTTATTTCTTTGTCCTTTAATTTTTGTTTGCTTGAGAACAATTTAGTCTCTTTTCCCGTAGATAAATGAAAAACATGTAAGCGTGCTCCAGTTTTTTTTGCTAGTTCTATTGCTTTTGAAGATGATAAATAACATGCTTCCTCACTTCTTATTGTTGGATGGTATTTTATAGGAATATCATCTCCATATTTTGCGACATATTCTTCTGTGTTTTTCTTTATAGTGGCTTCATCTTCACAATGAACAGCAATTAATAAATCTGTATTTGAAAATATTTTCTCTAAAACTTTGGGATCGTCTACCAACATATTCCCAGTGGATGAGCCTAAAAACAGTTTTAAAGCTGCAACCTTTTTAGGGTCTAGTTTTAGGATTTCATCCAGATTATCGTTAGTGCCACCAAACATAAACGAATAGTTTGCCATTGAGGTCTTGGAAGCTATATCAAACTTTTCTTCTAACTTTTCTATTGTTGTTGTTTGTGGATTAGTGTTAGGCATCTCTATAAATGATGTAATTCCACCGGCAACTGCTGCTCTAGATTCTGTTTCAATATTGGCTTTATGTGTTAAACCTGGTTCTCTAAAATGCACTTGATCGTCAATAACCCCTGGAATAACAAAGTTATTTTCGGCATCATGGATAATAACATCTGGAGATTTTGCACTAATAGAATCAGCTACCTCTTTAATATACTCGTTTTCAATAAGTATATCTCCAAATATAATTTTGCCTTCGTTAACAATTCTAGCGTTTTTAATTAGTACCGTTTTGCTTTTCATATTTTACTCTTTTCCAAATAAGCTTTTTATTTTCATTTTGAAAACTCCAAAAATTGCTTCTGAAATAATACCACTACTCAGCTTAGATTCGCCTTTGGTTCTATCTGTAAATATAACTGGAATTTCTACGATATTAAATTTCCTTACAAAGGCTTTAAATTTCATTTCTATCTGAAATGCATAACCAACAAATTTAACATTTTCTAAATCTATCTGTTCTAAAACTTGTCTTCTGTAGCAAACGAATCCAGCTGTAGTATCTTGTATTTTCATTCCTGTTATTAATCTAACATACACTGATGCCATATAGGATAATAAGACACGACCTAAAGGCCAATTCACAACATTTACACCATTACTATATCTAGAACCTATGGCAACATCTGCATCTTTGTTGTGACAAGCATCGTATAAACGTTCAAGATCTAATGGATTATGAGAAAAATCGGCATCCATTTCGATTATATATTGATAATCGTTTTGTAAACACCATTTAAAACCATGAATGTATGCTGTTCCTAAACCAGATTTTTCTTGTCTTACTTCCAGATGTAATCTGTCCTTAAATTCCTTTTGTAGTTCTTTAACCTTTAAGGCGGTTAAATCAGGTGAGTTATCGTCTACTACTAAAATATCGAAAGGTTTATTTAAAGCAAAAACAGCTCTGATAATATCTTCGATATTTTCTATCTCGTTATAAGTTGGTATGATAACTATGGCGTCAGGCATGTTAAAAAAACAATTTTAGCAAAAGTAAGTTATTTAAAGGATTATATTAATTATAAATTCTTTCTAATTTAGCATTATGCTTCGCGAAGTTATATCTAACGATTTAATTACAATACTAATTGTGATTTGTATAACAATTTTAACTATTGTTAAGTTTTCGTATTCTAAACGTTTTAACGCCTTTTCGTTAGTTGTGATTAACACAAATTATCTAAAAATTTACTTTAGAGATCATAAATATTTGGACAACTTCAATGTTTTACTTTTTCTAAATCAGATTATTAATATTATAATTTTTACATTTTTAATTTATAAGACTTTTACAGATTATACTGTATTTGATTATGTTGTATTTTTAAAAATTATATTAGCTTTTTTTGTGTTTATAATAGCTAAGGTACTTTTAGATGTCCTCGTTGGTTGGCTTTTTGAGATTACACCAATAATTAAATCTTATATTTTTCAAAAATTTAATTTTAAAAATTTTATTGGCATTGTACTTATTCCAATAAATATACTTATAACGTTCACAATAAAACCCTCAGAAACTGTAGTTTATGGTTTTATAACCCTCTTATTATTAATTAATTTTATTGGATTTTTAAGCACCTTTAAAAACTATCAAAAGTTATTAATAAGTAATACTTTCTATTTTATTTTGTATCTTTGCGCTCTTGAAATTGGGCCTTATATTATTTTATATAAGCTTTTTAACTAACTCAAGAATCGACAAAAGCAAGATATAGTATGAAAGTTAAGACAATCTTGGTTTCTCAACCAGAACCTAAAATAGAAAACTCTCCTTATTTTGATTTACAAGAAAAACAACGTGTAAAGATAGATTTTAGACCTTTTATTCATGTTGAAGGTGTTCCTGCTAAAGAAATTAGACTTCAAAAAGTAGATTTACACGATTATACTGCAATTATACTAACAAGTAGAAATGCTGTAGACCATTTTTTTAGAGTAGCAGAAGAAATGCGTTTTAAAGTTCCAGACACTATGAAGTATTTCTGTCAGTCTGAAGCTGTTGCATACTATCTTCAAAAATATGTTGTATACAGAAAACGTAAAATTTACGTCGGTAAGCGTACATTCTCTGAATTAATTCCACTTATTAAGAAATACAAAGACGAGAAGTTTTTATTACCCTCTACAGATAAACTAAAACCTCAGGTCCCTGAAATTTTAAACGATTTAGGTGTATCCTGGAAACAAGCAACTTTTTACAAAACTGTAATTAGTGATTTATCTGATCTTGCTGATGTGTATTATGATGTTCTTGTATTTTTTAGTCCATCTGGTATAGAATCGTTATTCCATAATTTTCCAGACTTTAAGCAAAACAGTACTCGTATCGCAGTATTTGGGAACACAACGATTAAAGCTGTAGAAGAAAGAGGATTGCGAGTTGACATTTCAGCTCCAACTCCAGAAACACCTTCTATGACAATGGCATTAGAAAAATATATTGAAAATGCTAATAAGCGATAATTTTTTATATTCTTAACAAATAGAAAAAGAGTAACTTAAAAGTTACTCTTTTTTATTTCTTATACTTCAACACACCAATACCTATAAGTAACCAAGAACTTATTAGTAATAAACCACCAATTGGTGTAATAAATGCTATAGATTTAAAATTAAATTGAGTGAGATCGTTTGTAGCTAATCCATAAATAGAACCAGAGAAAAGCAATAATCCTATTGTTACAAATACAAAAACTATTTTTTTGGTTTTCAAGCTTACATGATTTATTACGCCTAATAACAACAATAATAGTGTATGATACATTTGATATTGCACACCTGTTTTAAAAGTTTCAACGGATTCGACATTAATTAGTTTTTCTAAATCATGTGCTGCAAAAGCCCCTAAAATAATCGAAAGCATACCCAAAAAGCAAGCAGTAGAAATTATTATTTTGTTCATAATTATTTATTCATTTTATATTTTTATTGCTTTAGTATTTCACTACTTTAGTATAACAATACTAAACAAAATTACTTAACTATTTTTACTATGCGAAAGATATTAGTAATAGGTTCTGGAAAGTCTACTTCTTACCTTATAAAATACTTTTTAGATAAATCAAAATCCGAAAAACTATTTATAATAATTGGTGATATAAATATCGAAAACGCTAAATCATTGATTAATAAACATCCTAATGCAAAAGCCATTACACTAGATGTATTTAATAATGAAGCTAGAGCTCAAGCTATTCAAGATTCAGATATTGTAGTATCAATGCTTCCTGCTAGATTTCATATTGAAGTAGCAAAAGATTGTATTACCTATGGGAAAAATATGGTTACAGCTTCTTATGTTAGTAATGACATGCTAGAATTAGATAAGGCTGCAAAAGAAAAAGGATTGATTTTTATGAATGAGATTGGTGTCGATCCTGGAATAGACCACATGAGTGCTATGAAAGTTATCGATAAAATTAGAGACAAAGGAGGCGAGATTATTTTATTTGAATCGTTTACTGGTGGATTAGTTGCTCCTGAAAGTGATAATAACCTTTGGAATTATAAATTCACTTGGAATCCAAGAAACGTTGTTGTTGCAGGACAAGGTGGAGCTGCAAAATTTATACAAGAAGGTAAGTTTAAATACATTCCTTATCATAGATTATTCCGTAGAACAGAGTTTTTAGAAGTAGATGGGTATGGTAAGTTTGAAGCATATGCTAATAGAGACTCTTTAAAATATCAAAAAGCTTATGGCCTAGAAAAAACAAAAACTTTGTATCGAGGAACAATGCGACGTGTTGGGTTTAGTAGAGCTTGGCAAATATTTGTTTTGCTAGGAATGACAGACGACAGCTATACCATGGAAGATAGTGCAAATATGAGTTATCGTGATTTTGTGAATTCATTTTTACCTTACAGTCCAACAGATTCTGTGGAGTTAAAATTTAGACATCAATTAAAAATAGATCAAGACGATATTGTGTGGGATAAACTAATAGAGCTTAACCTTTTTAATCCTAATAAAAAAGTCGAGTTAGAAAAAGCAACGCCAGCTCAAATTCTTCAAAAAATATTAATAGAAAGTTGGACTTTGGATCACGACGACAAAGATATGATTGTTATGTACCATAAATTTGGTTACAAACTTAATGGAAAAAATCATCAAATAGATTCTACTATGGTTTGTATTGGAGATGACCAAACCTATACTGCTATGTCAAAAACAGTAGGACTGCCTGTTGCAATAGCCACTTTAGATATTCTAAATAAAAAAATTAAAACTAAAGGTGTTCAAATTCCTATTTCTAAAGAAGTTTACAATCCAATTTTAAGGGAATTAGAATACTCTGGAATACAGTTTATAGAAAAAGAAGTGCCTTATTATGGATATAACCCATTACATATCTAGAACGCTTTCATATTAAAACAGAATAGCTATTTTTATCAAAATATATAAATGATATTTTAAAATGAAAGTTATAAATCAAAACTTAGTAATAGATGGTATAGATAAAAAGATACTTCGAGCTCTTATGAAAGATGCAAGAACTCCAGTATTGGAAATTGCAAGAAGTGTGGGTGTTTCTGGAGCTGCAATTCATCAAAGATTAAGAAAACTTGAAAATTCTGGACTAATTTCTGGTTCTAAATTTGTAATAAACCCAAAAGTTTTAGGTTATACAACAATGGCATTTGTAGGTATTTTTCTAGATAAAGCCATGAATAATCCAGATGCAGTTAAGCAATTACAAAAAATTCCTGAAGTTTTAGAATGCCATTACACAACTGGAAACTGGAGTATTCTTATTAAAATACTTTGTAAGGATAACGAACATTTAATGCATGTTCTAAATAAGGAGATACAAACCATTCAAGGAGTATCCAGAACAGAAACGTTTATTTCATTACAACAACAGATAGATAGACAAATTAAAATATAAAAAAAGCCTCTGAAAATTCAGAGGCTTTTTTTAATATATGTTTTCTGCCTTATCTACTACTTAGTAATTGCATTGCCCAATAAACTAAAGAAGCTAAAGCTCCAATAGCAGCTACCAAATACGTTCTAGCAGCCCATTTTAAAGCATCTTCTGCTCCAGCATATTCTTCTTGAGAGACCATGTGCTTATTCTGCAACCAAGCCAATGCTCTGTTACTTGCATCATATTCAACAGGAAGTGTTATAAAACTAAAAATTGTTGCAAATCCCATCATTGCTAATCCTGCAAAAGCAATCCACCAACCAAATCCAGCTCCAGAAGCTGCGCCAAGTACTAATCCTCCAATTATTAACCATTGTGACATACCTGATGATACACTTACAATTGGCACTAATGACGAGCGCATTTGTAACCAACTATAAGCTTGTGCATGTTGCACTGCATGGCCACATTCGTGAGCCGAAACTGCAGCAGCTGCTGCATTTCGTTGATTATAAACAGATTCACTTAAATTAACCGTTTTATCTTTTGGATTATAATGATCTGTTAATCGTCCTGGAGTCGAAACAACTTTTACATCATTAATGCCATGATCTGCTAACATCTTTTCTGCAATTTCTGCTCCACTCATTCCATTCCGTAGATGCACCTTAGAATATTGTTGAAACTTTCTTTTAAGAGTGTTACTAACTAACCAACTCATTAGCATAATTCCACCAATAAGTAAATAATATCCCATTCCTAT
>JABDPN010000234.1 GCA_013042715.1 Flavobacteriaceae bacterium
GTAGGAAATCCTTACGCTTCTGCATTGGACGGATACGAATTTATATTAGATAATATTAGTTCTGGTCCTGGTAGAGCGGCAACAGATGTAATTGATGGTTCGCTTTATTTCTGGGAGCATTTTGCTAATGCTACTCATAATCTTGCTGAATATGAAGGAGGTTATGCTACTTTTACACTTGTGGGTGGAACCAAAGCTATTTCTAATCATATACTTATTAATAACTCTTTGGCAGTAGGTGAAAAGACTCCAGGTCAATATGTTCCAGTGAGTCAAGGTTTCTTTGTAAATGCCTTTACAGGAGGAACAATAACCTTTAAAAATAGTCAAAGAACATTTAAAAAAGAGGAAATAGGATCTTCTGTATTTATGAAAGGCACCATAGAATCTAGTAATAGAACTACTAATAGTGATAATTCACTAAAAGAAGATAATAGACAAAAAATAAGATTGATGTTTGATTCTTCTTTGGGTTATCACAGGCAACTTCTAGTAGGTGTGGATGAAAATTGCACTTCTGGATTTGATATTGGCTATGACGGATTATTAATTGAAGACATCCCAGAAGACATGTATTGGGTAATTGATAATGAAAATTACATTATTCAAGGAGTACCTGACTTCAATAATGATAGAGTATTACCTTTAGAGGTTAAAACAAATGCAGATGGTAACATTGTAATTAGGATTGATTACTTAGAGAATATTAGTGATGATCTTGATATTTACCTTCATGATGCTGAGTTAGGTACTTTTCATGACCTAAGAGATAGTGACTTCTCAATCTTTCTTAATTCTGGTATACATTCAAATAGATTCGAAATAGTTTTTGAAACTCTTGGTGATGGAGCTTTAAATCTAGAAGAAGAAAATATTGAAAGCATTGGACTTCATTATTCTAATAGCAACGAAAGTATTGTACTAGTAAATCCTAATTATCTTAAAATTAGTGAAGTAGAATTATTTGACATCCTAGGAAAATTAATTCTTAAGGAAACAAATATTCCTATTTCAAATATCATTGAGATAGAAGCATCAGGTTTAAGTACAGGTACATATATTTTAAAAGCAGAAACAGAGTTTGGAACTACAACTAAAAAAGTGATAATTAATTAACCCAATATATTTTTGATAAGCGTAAAAAAACTCCAACATCATGTTGGAGTTTTTTATTTCAATTTATGTATTAATTTATCAATTTCTATTGATAATTGCTCGCCAGTTTGCATATCCTTTAAAGTAAAATTACCCGATTTCATTTCTTGTTCACCAACTAATACTACAAATGGAATTTCGCGTCTGTTCGCATAAGTCATTTGTTTTTTCATTTTAGTATTATCAGGATACAATTCTGCTCTTATTCCAGCTTTTCGAAGCGTTTTAATAGCTTTTAAACTATACAATGCCTCTTGCTCTCCAAAGTTAATAAACAGTACTTCTGTGTTTGTATTTACAGTTTTTGGAAACAAACTTAATTCTTCTAAAACCATATAAATTCTATCAAGACCAAAACTAATACCAACACCACTAACATTTTTGAGACCAAAAATACCTGTAAGGTCGTCGTATCGTCCTCCACCACCAATAGAACCGATTTCTAAACCTTCCGGAGCAGACACTTCAAAAATAGCTCCTGTATAGTAGTTTAACCCTCGAGCAAGTGTAACATTAAGCCTTAGGGTTGTTGTTTTAAGTCCTAAGTTTGAGATTGCATTATCAATAAATTCAAGTTCTTCAATACCTTTTAAACCTTCTTGAGAAGAACTTAATATAGCTTTTAAACTATTTACCTGAGAATCGAAATCTCCTGATAAACTAAAAAGTGGTTGAAGTTTAGAAATGCCTTCCAGAGAAATTCCTTTGGCAAGCATTTCTTCTTTTACGTTCTCCTCTCCTATTTTATCTAGCTTATCTAATGCTACTGTAAAGTCAATTAATTTATCTTTTGCACCAATAACCTCTGCTATACCAGAAAGTATTTTCCTATTATTAATATTAATTGTAACACGTTCTAGTTTTAATAATGAAAATACTTCATCGTATAATTGTATAAACTCTATTTCTTGCCATAAAGAATTAGATCCCACAACATCTGCATCACATTGATAAAACTCTTGAAATCTGCCCTTCTGAGGTCTGTCTGCTCTCCAGACTGGCTGTATTTGATAACGTTTAAATGGAAATTCTATCTCGTTTTGGTGTTGAACTACATAACGTGCAAACGGCACTGTTAAATCGTATCTAAGAGCCTTTTCTGATAATGAATTTGAAAATCTTGCTAGATTATTTTGCTCTAAAGCTTTAAGGTCTGCACGTTTAACTTTTTCTCCAGAATTTAATATTTTAAATATCAGTCGATCTCCTTCCTCTCCATACTTCCCTAGTAAAGGTTCAGATAATTCAAAACTTGGTGTTTCTATAGGTTGAAATCCAAATTTCTCAAAACTTGATTTTATGGTACTAAATATGTAGTTGCGTTTTGCAACTTGTTCTGGAGAAAAATCTCGTGTTCCTTTTGATATTCTTGGTTTTTGTGCCATTTTATTAATTTCTAAGACAAATATCTAAATTTTTTTAGGTACTTATCCGATAAGTTTTTCAAAATATTGATAAAGTTGTCCTTTCGTTATAACAGATCCTTGCTGGATTAAGGTAAACTTATCTAGTTGCGCATCTTGTGAATACGATTTATTAGCGTTAAATATCTCAACATCTTCACTCATTAAATTTTCTTGTAACCAAGAATAGCCTTCTTTAGTGGTTAAATCTACATCTGTATTTTTAATCTTCAAACCAATTAGTTCTATTTTTTTTTCACCTAAATGAAACAAATACATATGCTGAGGTGAAATATTTTCTAAATACTTAGCTTTACCTAAAACGCCTTCCCATACCAAATCACTAAATACATCTAATTCTTGTTCTGCGACTTCTGGCTTATTTATCTTTATATCTCCCCATTCATCAACTGTTATTGATTGTGTAGCAAGAAAATTAATAAACTCTTTATGTAATTCTTCTAACTGTTCTTTTGTAAGTCTAGTATACTTCATAATAAAAAAATGCGCTCTTAACAAATAAGAGCGCAAATTTAAGTATAATTTATTCAATTTTTTTTAGAAAATGTAACGTAATCCAAATTGAACTTGCCATCTGGAAGCAAGACTAGAATCATATCCAAAAGTCTCATTTAAATCTGGGTCGAAAGTATATGTAGGATTACCAAGATCATCAACAGATACACCAATTGGTTGTACTGCATTAGGTTGTTGAATTAATCCCCATTCTGAACTGATTAAATTTCCTACATTTAAAACATCTACACTAAACTGAATAGTATTTGTTTTTTCACCTACTTTAAAGTTATAATCTTGTAAGAATTTAACATCCCAACGACTTCTCCATGGTGCTAAAGCTCCATAACGTTCTGCATATTCACCTCTAATTCCACTTAAATAATCATCTTGTTCAATAAACTTGTTAAATGATTCTGCTTGTCCAGGCTCAGAAAAATTCATTTCATTTATTTCAAAAGTAGTTGGTACATAAATCAAGTCATTTAATCCAGAACCATCACCATTAATATCACCTCCATAAGTATAGCTAAAACGTCCTCCTCTTGCATATTCAAAGAAACCAGATATAGTAGTTGCCCATTTATCATTTCCATATGTCCATTTTTTACTTGCTACACCAATAATTCTGTGAGTATCTCCATATTTAGAGTAAGCTAACTGCTCATTATTTACATTACCCAAAACAGGGTTAAAGGCAAAAGCATCTCCTGTGATTTCAGCTTCAATAGAGTTAACTTCTTTAGAATTTAAATAACTATATGCTAAACTTGTATAAAGTCCATTATTAAATGTTTTTTGAGCTTTTAAAGCTACATTCCAAATCCTTCCTTTATCAGAATTTGTAAATACATAAGCATTGTTAATAACATCGTTTGCTGTATATATTGATCTATTGTCAACTCCATTTAGAGTTCCTGTAGGAGTTGTTAATCCCCAATTTTGTACATGGGCACCATTAATATCCTTAGTATAAGAT
>JABDPN010000236.1 GCA_013042715.1 Flavobacteriaceae bacterium
GGCTTGAGCAATAACCTTGATTTTAAGCAACAAGTCAATGCTTTTTATTCGCAATACGGAAATAAAGTGGGTGAAAAGTTCTCTTATTTATTTGGTTTACGCATGGAAGCAACACGAATTACCATTAACCAAATAACCAGTGGAGATTTTGATAAAAAAGATTATGCACAGTTTTTTCCATCGGTTAATCTAGGATATGCTTTTTCAGAAGATGAAAGCTTTACTTTTGGTTATAACAGACGAATCCGAAGACCACGTTCCAGATTTATTAACCCTTTTCCTTCACGTAGTAGTGCTACCAATTTGTTTCAAGGAAACCCAGATTTGGACCCAAGTATTTCTGATGCTTTTGATATTGGATACTTAAACAGATTAGGTAAAGTTACCCTTAATGGTTCTGTTTACTACCAAAGAGCAACTGATGTATTTTCATTTATATCAAGAACTACAGACGATTTTTATATTTTTGAAACCAATCAAACTGTAAATATTAACGATCCAGATTACGATAGTTTAAATGCACAATACGAATTAACCCCTGTTATTGCTAGAGGACCAATTAACCTTGCAACTAACGAACGTTATGGAGGTGAGATAACAATTAGTTACAGAGCTGGAAAAAAGTTTAATTTAAATGGAAACATAAACCTTTTTCAATCGAAAACAAGAGGAAGTTTTGAAGGTGAGGTTTTTGACGCAGATAACTTTAGTTGGTTTGCACGTTTAAATGCAAAATATACGTTACCAGGAAATATAGATTGGCAAACACGTTTGTTTTATAGAGGTCCAAGTGAAACTGCTCAAAGTAGAAATAAAGGCATTTTCTCTACAAATTTAGCTTTTAGTAAAGATCTTTTTAATGAAAATGCTTCTTTAGCAATTAGTGTAAGTGATCTATTTAACAGTAGAAAACGTCAATCTGAATCGTTTACTCCTACTTTTGAAGGTACAAGTGAATTCCAATGGCGAGTAAGAAGTATAACTGCTTCATTTACATATCGATTCAATCAGCAGAAAAAGAGAAATGGTGAGAGAGGAATGAATGGCAATGGCGGAGATGACATGGAGTTTAAACCTTAAAAGAAAGGCAAAAAAAAGGAAGCTAAATAATAGCTTCCTTTTTTTTATTAATTGATTTATTGTTTAATGAGCTAAAGCTTCTCTTTTAGCTTTTTTCTCTGCACGCTTTTCTTTCATTCTTTCAATAGCAGCTCCAAATATCCAGTACGGAATAACAAAAGTTAATAAGAAAATCATTAACCAAAATCCTATTGTTAATATGGTTAAGAATGCTAAAAATCCTAAATATTGGTCAAATTCAAACATAATTAAGCTGTTTTTTTTTATATCTGGACAAATATAGTATTTCAATTTATTCTAAACAACAGCAACTTGAAGATTTATTAACAGGATAATAACAATAAATCATCTGTTTTACATGGATTAAATACTTATTTTTTATTAATTGGAAAGTTTATTCCTAAAGCAAATGCGCCAGCAAACTGGTCTATAGATGGTTGGAAATAATATGAAAACCCTATATCTATATTGTTATTTCTACCTAGTTCCAATCCAAAAGCAAACGGTATATGATAAATTATTCCACTTTTATCAATATTATCAAAAGTTGTAAATGTTTCAAATTTTCCTATTGAAGTTCCAAAACCTACTTCAACATAAGGTGCAACCCATGGTATTGGAGCTCTAACTCTTACCTTTCCACCTAATAATAAAGCTTTAGTTTCGGCTTTTTCAGTAGTTGGATTATCGTTTATATCTTTTCCATTTGAGTTTGTAGAAATAAAACCAATATAAGGTCTATATTCAAACCAAGAAGTAGCTTTTAAAACTAACTCACCTTGTGTAAAAAATCCTTCATTAGCAATTTCATCCTCACTTTCTAATGGAGAACTAAGTCCATATCCAATTAGCACATTAATGGATTTTTCCTTTATGGATTGAGATCCCACAAAATTTGAAGTAAAAATTATTAAAAATAAAAACAGTAATTTTTTCATACTAAATATCAATTATGGATATATTTTACTATAAAATAATCAAGCAAATTTATGTCCTTTTTATATTAAACAATTCAAAATATATAATTGGTTTTTGGTTGATAAAACTAACAAAAATTATACTATAAAAACCTTAAAAACTGTAACTTTGTTACTTAATAATTTATAACATAATAATTATGAGTTTTAGAATAGAAAAAGACACAATGGGCGAAGTAAAAGTAGCTTCTAATAAACTTTGGGGAGCACAAACAGAACGTTCACGTAATAATTTTAAAATTGGTCCTGCTGCATCAATGCCATTAGAAATAGTTTATGGGTTTGCTTATCTTAAAAAAGCAGCAGCATATACAAATTGCGAATTAGGTGTTTTACCTACCGAAAAACGAAATTTAATCGCACAAGTATGCGATGAGATTCTTGAAGGGAAACACGACGATCAGTTTCCATTAGTAATTTGGCAAACAGGTTCTGGAACTCAAAGTAATATGAATGTAAATGAAGTTATAGCGAATAGAGCACATCAAATAGCTGGAAAAGTAGTTGGTGAAGGTGAAAAAACCATTGCACCTAATGACGATGTAAATAAATCGCAATCGTCAAATGACACATTTCCTACAGGAATGCATATTGCTGCTTACAAAAAGATTGTAGATGTTACCATTCCAGGTATTAAGCAGTTAAAAGATACAATTAAGAAAAAATCTGAAGATTTTAAAGATGTTGTCAAGATTGGTCGTACACATTTAATGGATGCTACTCCACTAACACTTGGACAAGAATTCTCTGGATATGCATCACAATTAGAACATGGTATTAAAGCATTAGAAAACACCCTTCCACATTTAAGTGAATTAGCTTTAGGTGGAACTGCGGTTGGTACTGGTTTAAACACGCCAAAAGGTTATTCTAAACGCGTAGCAGAATTTATTGCAGAGTTTACAGACTTACCATTTATATCAGCTCATAACAAGTTTGAAGCGCTTGCTGCACATGATGCATTAGTAGAAACACATGGTGCTTTAAAACAAGTTGCTGTTTCATTAAATAAGATTGCAAACGATATTAGAATGCTGGCTTCAGGACCACGAAGTGGTATTGGAGAGATTATTATTCCAGCTAACGAACCTGGAAGTTCAATAATGCCTGGTAAAGTTAATCCTACACAGTGTGAAGCTTTAACTATGGTATGTGCTCAAGTAATGGGAAATGATGTAGCTGTTACAGTTGGAGGAACACAGGGTCATTACGAATTAAATGTATTTAAACCTGTAATGGCAGCAAATGTTTTACAATCTGCTCAATTGATAGGAGATGCTTGTGTTAGTTTTGATGTTAATTGTGCATCTGGAATAGAACCAAACCATGCTATAATCAAAACATTATTGAATAATTCACTTATGCTAGTTACAGCTTTAAACACAAAAATTGGTTATTACAAAGCAGCAGAAATAGCAAATACAGCACATAAAAATGGAACTACTCTTAAAGAAGAAGCTATAAACTTAGGTTATGTAACTGCAGAAGAGTATGATGAATGGGTGAAACCAGAAGATATGGTTGGTAGTTTAAAGTAATTATCTTTTATATAATAAATAATTAAAAAGCAATTAAATCTTATTAATTGCTTTTTTTTATATAAAATTAGATATCAAAAATTTATATCTTTGTTAAAACAAATCTTATGAAAACAAAACTACTTACTCTTTTTTTCCTCACAATTGGATATTTATCTTTTACACAAACTAATTTCGCAGAAATACAAAATATTGGCACTGCAAATAAGGCTTGGAGAATAGCATCTGGTGATCTTGATGGTGACAATATAATTGATTTAGCTATTGCAGGATTTGATACAGGTGCAGTTGACTATATTAGGTGGTATAAAAATGATGGCAATGGGAATTTTACAGAAACTTCGACTTCTTTAGTGTCTTCAACAATTGATGATGTAGATGGCCTAACAATTGCTGATATTGATGGTCAACATGGAAATGATATTATTGCGACATCACAAGCTCAAGACAAGTTAATTTATTTTCTAAGTGATGGAGCTGGAGGTTTTAATCCTGAAGTTCAAGTAGGAGGAGCAATTGATTATGCTGGTCAAGTTGTAGCAGGTGATATCAATAAAGATGGAAATATTGATATTGCACTTGTTTCATGGGGTGTTGTAGTAGGAGATGAAAAAGTATCTTGGTTTTCTGGAGATGGATTAGGTGGTTTTACTGCAGAAACTGATATTGCAAGTGGTGGTACTGATGGAAGTGGTCCTTGGACTATTGATATTGGAGATTTTGATGGTGATACCGATTTAGATATTCTGGTTGGCTATTATTCTTCAGGAATTGAAATCTATTATAATCAGTACATAGAAACAGGTTCAGCGACTTTTATAAAAGATACTGTTACAGTAGATAGTGGTTTTAGCTATTTAATACAAACAATTTTTGGAGATGTTAATAATGATGGCATAATGGATGTAGTAAAAGTTGATAATTCTTCTGGAGATGTTGAATGGTATAGTAAAATTAAAAATGGAGCATCTACTGCTTATATGATATCTGATGAAACAATAATTGATAGGCCAGGTGCAGTTGCTATTGCAGATGTAGATAATGACACATATAATGATGTTATTTTAACCGATGGAGGTTCTGTTGATACAGCCTTGATATGGTTTAAAGGTGCTAGTAATACAAGTCCAAGTACAACTCCTGTTTTTGAGGATGATAGTAATCATCAATTATTTTCATTATCGATAGATGATTTTGATTATGATGGTTATCTTGATATAGCTTATACAGGGTATTTTAGTTCTTCAGGTGTAAATTGGTATGAAAATGAAACTGATATACTTAGTTTAAATGAAAATGAAATTGAATTAATAACTGTTTATCCTAATCCTGCAAAAAATGAAATCATATTTAAAGGATTACAAGTAAATAATAAGAATTTAATTATTTTTGACATTCTTGGTAAAGAAGTAATTAAGACTTCTGTTAGTAATAACAATAATATTGATATATCCATTCTACAATCAGGATTATACTTTGTTAAAATAGAGGGGATAAATAAAACTATGAAATTTTTAAAAGAATAATTAACATTGTTCAGTTGTTATAAATTATAAAAAAAGAGCAAGTTTAATAAACTTGCTCTTTTTGGGTTAGTTAGCTATTAATTAGTCAAGAATGTATTTCTTTACTAATTATAAAAATAGTATTCTATTTTCTAATAAAAATTAACATAAGTTAAAATCTATTTTAAAGATTTTCTTATTCTACTTAATTGAACAGGAGTTATGTTAAGATATGAAGCTATTTGGTATTGTGGAATAATATCTTCTATGCCTGGAATTTGTTTCTTTAACTTTAAATAACGTTCTGTAGCAGATAAGGTCATTAAATCTAGATTTCTTTCTTCATAAGCAATAAAAGCAAGCTCTAATACCTTAGCATATAGTTGATTAATCTCGATATTATTTTCACATAACTGTTTAAATCCATGATAATCTATTTCTATTACTTCGCAATCTGTTAATGTTTCTAAAGCAATAATGGAAGGTTCGTTTTTAATCATAGATGTTAAAGCACCAGCAAATGATGGAGCTGAATATAAACGCTTATTATGTTGTTTTCCGGTTTCTAAGCTTATGTATGCTCGTAAAACACCTGAAACTAGCATAAACACTTTTGAAGGTATCTTACCCGCTTCAGCAAGTTGAATTTTAGAAGAATACTTTTTAAATTCTGACAAATTACTTAATTGTTTAAAAGTATTCTCACTAATCGTACCTATCTCGTTAAGGAATTTAAAATAAGGGTTCATTGTTAGAATAATTACTTACGAAAGTTAAAAAAAACTCATCACTTAGAACGTTAATTTTTCTATTTTTACAAAATATACTAAAGTACTAGATGTCTATACTTATAACCAATATAAAAGAACTCTTACAAGTAAGAGAAACTAAAATTAAAAATGTAAAAGGTGCAGAAATGCAGATTTTGCCTACTCTTAAAAATGCATATTTACTAATTGATAACGATACTATAGTTGATTATGGTAGCATGAGATATCTTAATGGTCTTGATGCCGAAACTGTTATAGATGCTAGTAATAAATTGGTTTTACCTACTTGGTGTGATAGTCATACACACATTGTCTATTCTGGACAAAGAGAACAAGAATTTGTAGACAGAATTAATGGATTAAGCTATGAAGAAATTGCAAATCGAGGTGGTGGAATTTTAAATTCGGCTAAAAAACTTCAAAATACTTCAGAAGAAAATTTATACATACAATCTGTTTCACGTATTAAAGAAGTCATGAAACTTGGAACAGGAGCTATTGAAATAAAATCTGGTTATGGTTTAACTACTGAAGCGGAACTAAAAATGCTGAGAGTTATAAAACGTATTAAAAACAACTTTCCTATTAAAGTAAAATCAACATTTCTTGCCGCTCACGCTCTACCTCTAGATTATAAAAACAATAAACAAGGTTTTATAGACTTAATTATAAATAACATGCTTCCTAAGGTAGCAGAAGAACAGCTAGCAAACTATATTGATGTTTTTTGTGAAAAAGGTTATTTCAATTTGGATGACACCGAACAAATTCTAAAAGCAGCTAGTAAATATCATTTAATGCCAAAAATACATGTCAATCAGTTTAATGCTTTTGGAGGAATTAAAGTTGCTGTAAAACATCATGCATTATCTGTTGATCACTTAGAAGAATTAAATCCAGAAGATATTGATGCTTTAATGGGATCATCTACCATTCCTGTTGCTTTGCCTACATGCTCTTACTTTCTAAGCATACCTTATACACCAGCAAGACAACTTATAGATGCTGGTTTACCTTTAGCTTTAGCAAGCGACTATAATCCAGGTTCCACACCTAGTGGCAATATGAACTTTGTACTAAGTACTGCGTGTATTAAAATGAAGATGACTCCGGAGGAAGCAATTAATGCTGCAACTATTAATGGTGCGTATGCTATGGGAATAGAAAATGAATATGGAAGTATAACTAAAGGAAAAAAAGCTAATTTAATTATAACTAAAGAAATACCTAGTTACAATTTTATTCCTTATGCTTTTGGTTCAAATCTTATTGATCAAGTTATTATAAATGGTGATAGAATATAAAAAAAGCCTCTTGATAGAGGCTTTTATTTATAACTGGTTTAATTATTAATTGAGGTTGAATTCTGAAGTGGTTACTAAATTAGCTTCTCTGAAAACATTAACAATGTAACGTCCTTTTGCAAATTTTTCTTTACCATTTGGTGAAATAAATTCGCAGATATCTAAATTATTACTTTCGTAATTAAAAGTACTTATTAAACTATAGTTTATTACTTTATCTTCAAATTCTATTTGGCTATTTAATCCTAAAACATTGTCGTTTGGATCTTTTACTTGGACATAAAACATCTTGTCCCCTTCTGTAACTAACTTATTTTTAGCAACAGTATAACACACTCTAATTTTATCTGCTCGTCTTGCGCGTTCTGTTGGAATTAATTTTCCGGAACTACGTTCTATAACTCCAAAACCTTTTAATCCAACTGTAGATAATACTGCTGCATCTTCCACTATTTCTGCTAATTCTGTATTTTGGGCTAATAAAGAATCGTTAAAAATTGTACGTTCTTCTAACTGTACTTTTGTACTATCTAAAATAGTAGATAGTTGTGCATTTTGAAATTTAAGCGAATCATTTTCAACTAATAACATGTCCATCTCATCTTGAAGTGCTAAATACTTCTTTTTATAGCGCCACAAACTCTTTACATTGTTATCTGAAACCTCTAAAGAATCTATTAAGCCTTTAATTCGATCTCTTGCTTCAACTAGTTTTTCGTTTGCAATTTTATTATCACCAATTGCTGTATCATACTTAGCTGCCATATTACTTAAATCTTGTAATACACGTGCTTTTTCTTCTGTTAATTGTTGTTGTGTTTGCTTACTTTCATTGTATAAATTAAAAGTATAAATAGCTGTTCCTAAAAATAGTACTACTACTATTCCCAAAATAATTTTTAAACTTCTGCCTGTTGTTACTGCTTTGTTTTCCATAACGTTTTCTAGGTTATTTTATTTGTATTTAAGTTAATAGATTAAAAGTAAATTGTAATTTAGTATTATTATCACAATAATTAATGGATAAAATAATACTATTTAAATCTTCCGATAAAAAAAAGATAGTTAATTCACGTGCTGGTGAAACTAAATTTGGTGAACACGTCAAACATTTAACTAACTCTCGCAATATATACGAGCAACTTGTAAAAATAGATGTCGACTATGTAATTTTTGGAATTCCTGAAGATATTGGAGTGTTTGCAAACTATGGAAATATTGGAACTTCAAGTGCTTATAATGAAGTCATTAAAGTTTTGTTAAATACACAAAATAATAATTATAATAAAGCAGAAAAAGTTTTGATTTTAGGTTATTTAGATTTTTCTAAAGAACAAAAAGTTCTAGCTTCTTTAGATCAAACCAAAATAAGCCATATAAAAAAGGTTAGAAAACTGGTTGAAGAAATAGATAAAAGTGTTACAAAACTTGTTCATGATATTATTAAAGCTGGCAAAACACCTATAGTTATTGGTGGAGGACATAACAATGCTTACGGAAATATAAAAGGTACCGCTTTAGCGCTCAATCAAAAGATTAATGCAATAAATTTTGATGCACATACAGATTTTAGAAAAGAAGAAGGCCGACATAGTGGAAATGGGTTTAGCTATGCCTTTGCCGAAGAATTTCTAGACAAGTATTTTATTTTTGGCATTCACGAAAATTATGCATCTCAAATTATAATAAATAAAATCAAAAAGCTTAAGAAATACGTTAGATATAATACTTACGAATCTATTGCTATAAGACATGAGTTAAAGTTTAAAAAAGAGATTCAAAATGCATTAAGCTTTGTTTACAACCAACCTTATGGAATTGAAATAGATTGCGATGCTATAGAAGGTATCGCCAGTAGTGCTATGACACCAACTGGTTTTAGCACAAATAAAACTAGAGAATTTGTTTATACTGTAAGTGCTCATAAAAATGCTAAATATTTACATATTTGTGAAGCTGCTCCTTCTTTAGAAGGTAAAAAAAGACGTAAGCAAACTGCAAAAATAGTATCGTATTTAATTACTGATTTTTTAAGAGCCCATAAAAAATAGTTAGTTATCTATTGCTTTTAATGAGTCTAATTGACGCTCCAAAGCTTCAATCTTTTCTTTATTCGTATCTACTTGAGGAATAACCCTTGAACTATCTTGAGCTTCTGTAGAAATACCAATTTCCTTTACATCTTCTATATAATAATCTTCAATACCTTCACTAGACCTCCAAGCTTCGTTTAATTGTTCGTATACCCTTTTATCCCATTGACTTGGATGTTTTACATCTATCCAAACAACATCACGATATTCACTATCAATAAGTGCTAAATCTGGAGTTGCAGAACCATCAAATTTATTAGATCCTTCTTTAACAGCTGAGACTGTACCTAAGAAAAACATACGTCTTCTGCCAGCAATATCTTTAATATATGGTCTAAATTCTACAGGTTTGTTAACATTCCAATCGAATTCTTTACGAGATTCTATTACTTTTAAAGGCATCGCAGAAACACCTGCATAACCTTGTTTTTTAGCTGCATGATCGAAATAAAACAACTTATCTGATCCATCTGCAGGAATAAACACACTAAAACTTAAACTGGTTCGCTCCTCTCCTACAGGTTCTAATCCAAACCAATGGTATAAACCACTATAAGCATCTACTTGTGCTCCTGTAAAATCAAAATCGGTTACAAATGGTAGTTTATTTTGGTCGTCTGGTAAATCTGGAATTTTTACTGCTGTTTCCATGTTCCAAGGTAAAGGATCGTTAAAACCTCCTAGAAATTTTAAGGATTCTGCTTGTAATCTGGATACTTTTTCACTTAACGTATTTTGTCCAGATAAATATGGATACTTGTGCATGTCTTCTGGACTAATAAATGTCCCTTTTCCTATTAGTAAACGTTCAACATAATCACTAAAATCGTGAGCACCATTTTCAATAACAACGACACCTCCAAAAGTAGGATAAGGAAACAGAAACCCTTTCCATTTTATTAAACTTACAACTTCAACCCAAGCCCCATTATCGTTTTTCATATAATATACATCTCCTGGTTCATAAGACAAATACTTCCACACTCCAAAACGTTGTACAACAGCATTATACGTATTTCTACTGAACATTAATGATTCACCTATTGAGAAGGTTACTGGAATTCTATTCTCACTTGAAAACCGTGGAAAAGGTGTTGTACTGGAAACTGAAAATACTTCTTCTGTATTATCACTAATTCGCTGCCAAGTATACTTTAAGGTTGGCTGAATTGCCATTGTCCATTTGTTTTCTCCATCAACTCTAACTAAATGAGGTAAAGACACATCTTTTGTCTCTCCTACACTTTCGTTTGCCATAGAAAAGATATTACGCAAAGGTTGAATACGTTCATTTTGTGTTAATGGTAATTCATGAATTTCTACTTTGTTCAAATCTTTAAAAACATTGTAGGTTTTCATGTAGTCATACATCTTAAAATGCCAACCTACTACGTATAGTATTACAAAAAGTATTAGCATTATTGCTAAAATGCCCAATCGTTTTCCTGTATATGGTGTCTTTCTGAATTTTCTTAATCCAAGTATTAGAATAAATCCAATAACTAGAATTACAAAAATGAATTTACGAATAAAGAGTAATGCTGGTTGATAATCGTCTCTAAGTATAAACAAGAAAAATAATACAATTAATGATAGTATTATGGTGTTTACTTTTTGTCTTGTTCCGCGTTGCCAATAACGTTTAAGCATGTTGTTTGTTATTATCTATTTTAAAAACCCTTTATCTTTTAATCTTTCACGAGCACTTTTTTCATTCTTTTTTGGAACTTCTTCTTTTAATTCTTCTTCTATTACTTCTTCTTCTTTAGATGTAATATCTTCAATAATATCTTTACCTTTTTCAATAGTTTCTGAAACAATTTCACTTAAATCATCTTTTTTAACCTCAATTACTTCACCAGATTTAATAACAAAAGTTGCTACATATGTGCCAATTAAAGTACCAACTATACATGATGCAAATAAGGATATCCCATTATAACTACCAAAAGGTTTAAATGGTGTTAAAAACTGAAATACTAAAGAAATGATTAAAAATAAAAATGTTATGTAAACTATCCTAAGTAATATTTTTTGCTGGTAGACAAATCCAGTTTTATCATCAGGTTTCATTTGTAATTCTTTAGAATTGACAATTTTGTTAAGCAATTTGTATAATTTATTACCATTAGATTCTCGCCAATACAATAGTATTCCAAATAAAATTGCAGCGATAAAGATTATTAATTCTAGTCCCATTTTACTGTGTTTAATTTGATAGTCTTATAAAATTAGTCTAAAAAAACTAAATATTGTTACTTATTTCTTCTATAACCCAATCTTGAAATGATGGATCCCAATTTTCGTAGGTCTTATAAAACTGTTCTTTGTCGTACCAATACAGGAACAAAACATCTAAAGGCGCAATATTGACTAACAATTTCCAGATTAAATCTTGATGCTTAGCACTTAATGATGAGTGAGGCTTATGTAATGCATGATACATATTAATATCTACTAAATCGTGAATTTTATAGGTATTACTCCGTTCGAGACGTTCTAAATATATTTCTACTCCAGTTACACGTTTTAATGCATTCACATCAATAGTATTTAAATAACGTCTTGTAAACACTTTATCTTCCAGTATATCTTTAATAGGATGTTCTGTGTTTTTTAGTTCTTTAAAGAACATAAACTTTTTAATGCGTTGATAACGCAAGGTCTTAACTTCTTTAATGAGATTGCAGGTTATTATTAGATGATCGCTTAGTTTTTCAATTAATTCTTTTTGCGAAATATGATAAATCAAAACATCATGAATGGTGTCCTTTATGGCTTGCTTATGTGCTTCTTCATCTTCAAATACTACAATAGGTGAAATAAAGTCTCTTAACACATAAATACCTCCAAAAGCTTTACTATAGAAGGATTCTGCTTTAAATTTTAATGGTTCAAGACTTAGTACTCTATTACGTAAATCACCATGCTTTTTAGCTGATTCTAACAATTTTACATGTATATTTTCATCTATAAAATTAGTTCCAGATTTAAATTCTTCTACAAGTTCTAATTGTTCCTTTTGAATTTTATCCAGATTATTAATTAAGCTAAAACTTATAGTAATGGTATTGTATTTTAAGATATCTAATGGTTCATAAAAACGATCTATTTCTTGATCAAAATCTAGACATATTGCGCAATCTCTTGTAATATCATTTATCTCTTTAGCGTAAGTTTTAAAAACATGTTTCATCATGTCACGATCAAACGAATGATTAGGAACATAAACTGGTTTACCTTTTTGTAAAGGTGTTATTATTATCGCATGAGGATTAGCATCACCATGATTTAAGTAATGAACATTTTTTTTCTCTTCAGCAATTTCTGGACTCCATCCTATTCCATCTATAGAGAATGCTTTAAGTTTTGTTGGTTTAAACCCAAGTTTTTCAAGGCATCGGTTATAGCGCTCCGCTAGTTTACCATTAACCAAAATTAATTCACTTCTATAAAGGTTTGCTGCTTTTAATTTTTGCATTACAAAAGATTATTTATTTGAGTATATTGTAATAAAACTATGGTTTTTGCATCTTTTATTTTAAAAGTATTTACCATCTCCAAAGCTTCCTTAAATGGTATTTCTAAAACTTCAATTTCTTCATCTTCAGATTCTACGCCTCCTCCATCATTAATCTTCATGTCTTCTAAGTATTCAGCAATAAAATAATGCATCTTCTCAGTTACTGCTCCAGGAGACATGTAACTTTCCATAACTTTTTTTACAGACTTAACTTTATAGCCTACTTCCTCAGCAACTTCGCGAATAATACACGTTTCTGGAGATTCATTTTTATCTAATGCGCCAGCACAAACTTCTATAGAAATTCCATCGTTTACATTATTTACATATGCTGGCATTCTAAATTGTTTTGTTAGAATAACCGTTTGCTTTTCTTTATTGTAAAGTAATATTGAAGTTCCATTTCCACGATTATAACTTTCTCGAGATAGACGTTTCCATGTTCCATCTTTAAATTGAAAATCGTAATCAATTCGTTCTAAAGTTGCCCAAGCACTAGAAAGCGTGTGATGTTCTATGTTTTTGAGTTTAGTCATTGTTATTCTCAAACTGCTCTCTAGCTTCTAATTCAATATTCATTTGGTTTATACGCTTATCTACTTTTCGCTTAAAGTCTGTATCTGCAATGGTTGCGACATTATCTAAATAACGAATTACTTCCTGTTTTCTAATATCAGAAAAATCAAGTCCTTTCATATTAGCTTTCATAAGCTCTTGCAACATTCCAAATTTGGTGTCGTAATCTTGCTTAAAATAGATTTCTGGGTTTTCAAACCAATCATCTTCCAAATCAAAATCTGTTAATCGTAAAGATATTGCAGACTGAATATTACGTAAATCACGAGATGAAAAGAATGGAAATATTTTCTGAATTTCTTTATAAAGCGTAGCATAGAACATATGCTCACTGTCTTCGTGCATTTTATCAACTTTTTCAAAAGTTTCTAAAACACGTTCTTCAGATGGTTTTTCAACCTGACTCAAAATTTCACCTAAACTTTTCACTAAAACCTGATCGTCTAAATATTTATAGCCTTCAGGATTTTGCATGTTTACAAAACTTGGCATCGTTTTTTCAAACTTCTTCCACCATAAATAATCTTGATCTAGAAAATCGTGTTCTGTTCGAGCACCATCAATTAAAAAACGTCCTTGTACTCTAGAAATAACCGCTTTATCGAGCATCTCAGGTAAATTAGTAAATAAGCCTATTGAGCTATTACCATAATTTACAGCATAAGCGCCTTCTGTATATCTTAGAAATACACCAATAACTTCTTTTACTCCAGCAGAAACTCCTTGAGCTGTTCGCTCTTGTAGGTTGTTTTCTGCATCATCAATTGGTGCAAAAATAAGTTTTGAAGGGTCTTGTAAAGGTTTCATCCATTCTACCATTTTTTCTGCAGAACCACCTTGAAATGTACTAATTAAAGTATCAGGCATTGGATGAAACAAAAATGGAATATCCAGATTATCGCAATGTTCTTTTAAACGTGTAGCAATAGCTGCAATTAGCATACTCTTTCCAGTCCCTGGAATCCCATAACCCATAAAAACAGGCATAAATCCACCTAACTCCTGAAACGGATTTTTTTTAGCAGTAAAATCGTAGCTCAACATACGTTCTGTTAATCGACGTGCAAAATGCTTCGCATCTCTGTTACCTACAATTTGTTCGAATTGGATTTTATTGAATTCTACACTTTTTGCAGCTCCAGCAAATACATTAGACCAACCTGAAACAGCAAAATCTGAATTTTCGAGTTTATAGGTTCTATCCAGAATGGTTTCAGTGTATTCAAGTGTACTTTTTCTAAGTTGAATTTCATCTATTAATGCTTCAAAATAAACTACCGTAAAATCGACTACATCTTTATCTGAAGTAATTATCTGTGGATGGTTTATATACTTATCGTAATAAAATAATGCACAAGAAAATCCTTTTAATGGTGACATTATTGATACTTCTGGAATTCCAGCAAACTTATTTTTCATGACGCTTAAATCATCTGAAGCGAATGAATGTAAATCGTTTAAAAGTTTATAAGCAGTTGCAAATAACATAAAAGCTGTTGCAGTGTGCATTTTACTTTCGTACTCACGTATTCCAGAATTGTCTAGGGTAGATTTCCGTTCGCTTAAACTGGATAATCCTGAAGCGTCATAGTAACTGTCTTTTATCCAAATCCCAAGGGTTATAGCTTCCTGAAGTGCGTACAAGGTATGGTTTAAATGAATAGGAATTGCAACAGAATCTGGTAATAAACGTTTTTTTAAAGCTAATATAGTTTTAGAAACAGAGGTTACATCTACAGAAGCACCATTTCCACCTTTTGCTCTTGATAAATACAGTAAAATTGAATCGTCTTTATCATCTTTTTCTCTATTTTTTGCACGTTGACCTTGTTCCCATTGTACACTTTTAATATAAGATGTTGCTTCTTCACGAAGCATATCCAATTCATTTTGTTTAATAGGAAATGTTGAGTTGTGTTCCATATTGTTGTTGTAACGCTATTATTCTAAAGTCTCTATTTTTAATTCTGCTATCTGAAAAGGTGGTTTCGCTAAAACATTTAATAGTTCAGGTGTTTTGTTGTATAACAACTGAATCATTCTATGTGGTGCAAAAACATATTTTTGTTTAATAACATCGCTCCATCTCTGAAGCGTTTGCTTCTTAAAAAAGCTACCTTCCTTAAACTCGCTTCCAGAATACACTTCATCAATTTTTAAAGAAATAGTATACGATTCCAGAGGAATTTCTTTAAGAGCTACACCTTCTAGTATGGCATGAGTTATATCGTTTTCATCTTTGGCAAAAACATTGTGAATTGGACCTAAATCAATTCGTTTTATATGTTTTGGGCTTATATCAGTGAGCTTTCTGTCAATAGCATAAGCCATTGTATCAAGCGACATTTCTCTGTCTGCTGTTAGCTTTAATACTTCGTAAATCTTGCTTTTATAATCTTCTATTTGGCCATCATAATTAAAATACATAAAGCATATATATGGTCTATTAGCAGATACATCAAAAAAACTCCAGCTTGTCATTAAATCTGCTGAAACATCTTTAGGTGCATCTACAATCTTACCTTGTACAAACCTGTTAAAAATAAAACGCTGTTGTACAGACTGATAATAAACAATAGAAGCTGCCTGAAACAATCGGTTCTTTTTAACTGGAATCTTTTTACGCATTAAGGTGTCTAAAAATTCCTCTTTTAATAAATCCGGATTTACAAGTTTGTTTAAAAATTCATTACGCAACTCTAAATCGTTGAACAAATACCGAAATTCTAAATAATTAGGAAAGCCAGAATCTGTTAAATCTATCTTCATGTTATCCTCATCGTCGTACATGTATTTTATTCGCATGGCTTCTATGGAATACAATAGTAAATCGCAATACTGCTTAAAAAAAACAATTTCCTGATTATTACATAGATTTTGATTTTGAACGGCTACAATCAACTCCTTAAGAGCAAAATCTAACATTTTATGATAAAAAATGTATTGCTCTTTGGAATCTAATTCTGCTGAATCTAAAGGCGTAACGATCATTCGAATAACAATTGTTTATTGTTGAAATATTTTAGGTCAAATTTCTTAAGAAAGTAAATCGTCCTCTGCTTTTGGTTTAGGCTCATCACCTTCACCTCCTCCATCTTCACTAGGTGTTGGGTTGTTTTTAGCTTTGTAATACTCTTCAAAAATCTCTTTCATCTCTATTCCATATCGATCTGCAAAATTCTTCTGAATTTCAATATCTTTTGCTCTAATTTCCTGAAGTGCTTCTGCATAACTACTGTAAACACCTTGCATTACTTTTTCGTGAACTGGAATATTATCCATCATTTCTTGTCTTGCTTTAGCTGAAGCTGTATGCATTGCTGCAAGCGTTTCTCCTATATGTTCGTCTGTTTTAACACCTAAATGCTCTAAAATCGCTGCAAATTCTTGATCTGTACGTGCTTTTAAAGCTACTACATAACCATCATAATACTTTAAACGTTCTTCTGTATCTGATTTTAATTTCGCACGATGTGTTTGCAAATTACTACGTAAGGAAGTTAAAACTTTTATTGTTAAATTATGTTTATGAACAAAACTATCCTTTGAAGCAGCTAAAGTTGTATATGCATTTTTAAGACCTTCTAATTCTTCTACTTTTTGTTCTAGTTCTGTAACTTTTCCAACAGCTTGTGCATATTCTGCAGATTGCTTATCAACAATCTCTTCCAGTTCTTGTCGAGCTTGTTTTAATAATGCATAACGCTCTTCTAATTTAGCTTCTACTTCTTTTTTCTTCTCTAAAGCCTTTGTATGATTTTTAGTTGCTTCAACAATAGCATCTTTTAATTTTTCTTCTACTTCTTTAATTTCAATTTCTCGGTCCTTAAGACGCTTAACAGCTGCTTGACTTTTAAACGATAATTCATTTAATAAGGTTTGAACATCTGCACTTTCAATACGTTGCTGAAACATAGATTTTGCTTTATTATCTGCTTCATCACGTTGCTTTTGAGCAGATTTAAGCTCATCTTGAGCTCTTTTAATCTTGCTTTTTCTTCCCCAAAGATTATTCCACCATGTGTCTGGTTTACGCTCTGCATCCTCTAGTTCGACTTTGGCACGTTCTAGACGTTTAATAGCATCGTCGATAATTTTTTGTTCATCTGCATTTAATGAAGAGAAGTTTTCGAAAATAATTCCAACTTCATCTTGATAATCTGTTAGATCTTTAATAGCATCAAGCAAAGAGGTTCTATCTTTTTCAGCCATATCAACAACATTATCAAGTGTTGCATTAAGTATTTTTTGACGCATTTCTGGATCGTCTTCTTGTGCTAACTTAGACTTCATTTGGTCTATAGCTTTTCCCCAGTTTACATCAACTTGTTCTTGTTTTTCGTTTGAGTTGGTTTCTAGTAAATCAAATTCATCAGACATAGTGTAGAGTATTTAAAAATTTGTTGAAAATATTATGGTTAAGCAATTTCGGTAAAATTTAGCATTATTAAAATTATATTTACCTAAAATATTTGTAGTAAGTAACTTAAAAATGTTACAATTTGTCTTGAAATAAAAAAAGCGACTTTCTAAAACTAGAAAGTCGCTTTCAAATTAATCAAAAAGTAAATTTACTCTTTTGCTTCTTTTTTGTTAAATGTATAGCTTACACCAAATTGAATCATGGATGTTGTCATATCGTAAGCAATTTCACTTCCTGGTATAGCACCATAAGGAGGATATGCAGAAGCAAACATAGGGTTTAAGATTTCTCCTGAAGTTTTATCTCCACTAGTTCCATAATGGAAAACAGCATCAATTTGCCAATTTTCATTTGCTTCATAGCTTAAACCAAATTGGAATGCATTTTTAATAATTGCAGTTGCAGGAATGTTAAAAAATGCAACTTCCTCAGGAATTGGGTTAGTACTGTAAGTATATCCTACACGTAATGGTAATTTATCAACTCCTTTATATTGAAAACCTGCAGATAAAATAGAAATGTTTTCCCATCCAAATCCAGCTAC
>JABDPN010000252.1 GCA_013042715.1 Flavobacteriaceae bacterium
TACAAGCTATTGTTTCAGATCTTGAAAAGCAAGCTCAAAAAGTAGGTGACGATTCAGAAAAAATCAAACAAGTTGCTTCAATTTCTGCTAATAACGATAATACTATTGGAGAACTTATCGCAAAAGCATTTGGCAAAGTAGGTAAAGAAGGTGTTATTACTGTAGAAGAAGCAAAAGGAACTGATACATATGTAGATGTTGTAGAAGGAATGCAGTTCGATAGAGGTTATCTTTCTCCTTACTTTGTTACAGATGCAGACAAGATGATTGCAGATATGGAAAATCCATATATCTTATTATTCGATAAGAAAATTGCAAACCTTCAAGAAATATTACCAATTCTAGAACCAGTTGCACAATCTGGTCGTCCACTTGTAATTATTGCTGAAGATGTAGAAGGACAAGCATTGGCTACACTTGTTGTAAACAAATTAAGAGGTGGATTAAAAATTGCTGCTGTTAAAGCTCCTGGATTTGGAGACAGACGTAAAGCAATGTTAGAAGATATCGCAATATTAACAGGAGGAACAGTAATTTCTGAAGAAAGAGGATTCTCTCTTGAGAATGCAGACTTATCTATGCTAGGTACAGCAGAAACTGTAACTGTAGATAAAGACAATACTACAATAGTTAATGGTTCAGGTGATGCTGAAGCTATAAAAGCAAGAGTAAATCAAATTAAAGCTCAAATTGAAACAACTACTTCAGACTACGATAAAGAAAAACTACAAGAGCGTTTAGCTAAATTAGCTGGTGGTGTAGCCGTACTTTATGTTGGTGCTGCAAGTGAAGTTGAAATGAAAGAGAAAAAAGACAGAGTTGACGATGCTTTACACGCAACTCGTGCAGCTGTAGAAGAAGGTATTGTTGCAGGTGGTGGTGTAGCATTAGTTAGAGCAAAATCTGTTCTTGAAAAAATTACTACAGAAAACCTTGATGAAGTTACAGGTATTCAAATTGTAGCGAAAGCTATTGAGTCTCCTTTAAGAACAATTGTAGAGAATGCTGGTGGCGAAGGAAGTGTAGTAGTTGCAAAAGTAAAAGAAGGTAAAAAAGATTTTGGCTACGATGCAAAAAACGAGCAATATGTAAAAATGCTTGATGCAGGAATTATAGATCCTAAAAAAGTAACACGTATTGCTCTTGAAAATGCAGCATCTGTTGCAGGAATGATTCTTACTACTGAATGTGCTTTAGTAGATATTAAAGAAGACACTCCTCCAATGCCACCAATGGGTGGAGGCGGAATGCCTGGAATGATGTAAAATCATTAATCTTAGATACAAAAAAACCGAAGCAATGCTTCGGTTTTTTTGTATTGTAAATTTTTTATTCATCACTGAAATCTTTGTCTGTTTTCCCTTCTTCTTCGTGATCTTCATGGTCCTCATCTTCCTTGTGATGTCCATCTGAATCATCATGAGCTTCTTCGTCTACATGTTTTAATGACATACCACAAACTGGACATGCACCTTCTTCATCATATTCCTTTCCTTCTTCGCAATCCATTGGACATTTATAAGCATCTTCCACTTCAAAGTTCATATCTGTTGTACCTTCATCAACCGCTTCTTCTAAAGGTTCTGGAGCAGCTTCATCCATAGATTCATTAGATTTCTTCTCTCCTCCTCCACAGGAAAAGGCAAATAATAGTAATAAGCATATAAATGTTTTTAATAGTGTTTTCATTTTTGGTTGGTTTTTATTGGTTATTCTTTATGGTCGTCTAAAACTTCTTCGTCACGATATTTACAACAATGATGTAAACTGTTGTAAGCCTCATCTGAAGCTTTTAGATCTTTTAAATCATGACCAACTGCAACTATGTTTTGTTTAATTATGTCTAAGTTGGTTTTTCTTTCGTCGTAAATTAGTTTTAATTCGTGTGTATCTACATTCCAAACAGCAGACTTTACACCTTTTGTTTTTATACAGGCTTTTTCAATTCTGTCTTTACACATTAAACACACACCATCTACCTCAAGAGATGATTTTGCATTTTTGTTTTGTGCAAAAGATGTTAATCCTATAAATAATATTGCAATTGCTAATAACTTTTTCATTGTTGTTGTTTTAATTTAATTTATATCGTAATCCAGCATAATAATTGCTTCCAAAAATTGGGCCATATACAAATGTGGTATCTAAATTAGGCCCAAAAGGATTATCTGCGCTTATTATTGGATTGCTTTGTTTGACATTTGTAATATTTTCTCCTCCTAAATATAATTCAAATTTTGGAGAAAATACTTTTGTGATTTGAGCATTTAAAGTTGCAACTGTTGGTGAATACTCTGGTAACTGATATTCTGCAGGACTTAAATCTGTGTTAGAAAAACGTTGTTTACCTAACCAGTTAAAGGTTGTATCAAATTTCCATTGTGATCCATTTGCTTTTAGATTTGTTTCATAAGAAACATTAGCAAACACTCTATGCTTGGGTATTAATGGGTTAGATTTTCTGCCTGATGTGAAATCGGTTTGCACATCGTAAAATTTATATGCCATTTTTAAATCTATAGGCTCAAATATGTTATAGTAAAATTCAGCTTGAAAACTATTTGCAAAACTTTTTCCATCGAGATTGTAGATATTAACTTCAAAAGGATTTTCGTAGTCTATCACAATTTGATTTTCAAAATTGGTTCTGTAATAATCCAATGTAATGTCTGCATCTCTACCAAATAGATTAAATCTTTGTAAATATGAGAATCCAAAATTCCATGCTGTTTCAGGGTTTAATCCATAAATCTCACCTTCATCTTCAATAACATTTATAGTTCTTGAGGTAGCAAACATTTTCTGGTTTTCAGCAAAAATATTAGCACTTCGTTTTCCTTTTCCTAAAGAAGCTCTAAAAGCTGATTTCTCCCATGGTGTATACTTCACATGTAACCTTGGTGTTATAAATGTTCCAAAAATATTATGATAATCCACACGTAAACCTGCAGTAAGGTTTAGTGCATCTAAATTGTCGTAATTATACTCAAAAAAACTTCCAACAGAATATTCGTTTCTATTATAGTTTTCTGAATTTACCAATTCCTTATAATAATCGTTAGTATAACTAACTCCAGTTTTAATTTTATGTCTGGAATCACCTATTATTGAGTTATATACCAAATTAGAATACAAGCTTCTATGTTCAATATCATAAAGGTTTAATCCAAAGTACGATTCTTGACTATGATTGCTAAAAGCAGCTTGGATCCCTAAGCTTTGGTAAGGAATATTTGGATTTACGTAACCGAATTTTCCAGAAAGCTCAACTCGCTCTGTATCAATTTCACTTCCCCAAGCATTCGTTGTTAATTTATCAGTCTTTGGGTTAAAGGATGTCTGCCCTGTTTGCTTTTGATCGTTTAAATATTTAAAGTTTAAAAAACTCACTAAGCCTTTTTCTAGATTGGTATACTGCCAACGATTTAAAACGTTTATTTGTTTAGCTAAAGGCATATCTAGAAACGAATCGTCATTATTGTCAGATTTTTTATCTCGAGTATTACCATGAATATAGATTCCTGTACTCCATTTATCGCTTACTTTTTTATTAATGTGCGTGTTTAATTCTAATCTACCATTGATTGCTCCATATGAATTTACAAAAAGCTTACTATCTGTTGTAGGCTTTTGTAATTCGGCATTGATTTGTCCAGCAATACTTTCAAAACCATTTACAACACTTCCTGCTCCTTTTGTTATTTGTATACTCTCAATCCAAGTTCCAGGAATAAATGATAATCCATAAGCTTGAGAAGCACCTCTAATTGAAGGTATGTTCTCTGTTGTAATTAATATGTATGGACTAGTTAAGCCTAACATTTTAATTTGTCGTGTTCCTGTGATGGCATCAGCAAAATTGACATCAATAGATGGATTGGTTTCAAAGCTTTCTGATAGATTACAACAAGCTGCTTTTAAAAGTTCGTCGCTACTAATTGTAACAATGTTTTTAGCTTCTAAATACGACCTTGAAGTGGATTTTTTCCTAGCATTAATTGTTACCTCATCCAAACTACTTGTAGGTTGTAAAAAATGATGAATATCATTTGGTTCTTTAATATTAATCGTATCAGTTTTAAACCCAACATGACTTATTACTAAATTTTTATACGCCTTCTGATAAGGAATTTTAAATGTGCCATCTAAATCTGTAACAGTACCTACAGATGTATCTAACCAATAGACATTAGCTCCTGCTAATGGCATGTGGTTATTTTCTTGATTAGCTTCCATTATCATTCCCTTTAATTCGTTTTGTGAGAATAATAAAGATGGTATTAATATGATTAAATAATATATATGCTTCATTGCTTATAATTTGATTTATTAAATAAATGATTGATGTCGATAATTAAATCGACGCATTATTTCGACATAATTTGTCGAATTCAAAACTTTAAAAAATCAAATTAAAAAGACCTGATCTAGGACTTGCCTGTCAAAAATAAGATTAGGTGGTCTGTAATTTTTATGATGAATTATTTGATTTGGTAATTCTTCATATAAATTCAAGTACGAATAAGTGAAAATTGCAGCAAAAGTATTATTGCTAAGTTTAAAATCCTTGGATGAGTTAAAGTTTAATTTGTCTTGACCTTCAATAACATCAACAACATCTTTACAACAAGATTTTATCAAACTTGTTTCATCTTGTTGATTATAAGGTATTTCCATACCACATTTATCAGCTTCTGTAAATAACGCTATATCTATTAATGTATTTCCACAGAAATGTTTTTCAATAGTTATTGAAATAGTAGAAAGCATCACTAAAAATGCTAAACTAACTGCAAATGTTTTATGTAAAAACTGTATAATCACGAGCCAAAGTTAAGAATTTTAAGTTTGAACAAGTAAGATTTAAAGAATGATTAACAAATTAGCTTGTAAGTTTATTATAATAAAAAGCTGGAAGCAGCACTAACAGTATTAATGGTTGAATTAAAAAACGTCTAATATTGAAAAATAAATAATAATCTTCCTGTCTTGGATTAACAACAAAGTAAAGGAAGGCTGCCAACAAGAATATGTAACCCAAAACATAAATAATTACTGAAAACTTTATGATACTCTTTTTTAGAAAAGCCAGATACAAAATTCCTAATGAAATTAATGTATTAAGCAAAAATCTTAAGCTTGTAAAAGCAACAAGTTTAAACGTTTCGCGTCTTGGTGAGTCGATGTAGAGGTAATCGTTTTTGAAAAATTCCAGATAAGGATCATAGAATAATTCATCTTCAAAAAATCTTATTAAAATCAATAATAAAATTAGGGCAAACACAAGTATTAATCTTAAATTTTTATGCATTGTGTTTCTTTTTTCTTGAAAATCTATTCACCCAAAACATCCATAACAAAAAAACCATTCCGTAAATAATAAGTGGGAAAATTACAACATGAAGTATTTCTTTTCGCCATGGATAATGATACAATCCAAAGCATAATAATACAATTCTAAATATATTTACAGCGTATATCAACACACTACCAGCAAATAAATACAACAGTGTTGTTTTCCATTTGTCTGCAAAAGCAATTATAAAGGACACGAATAGAATAATGATACTAATTGAATTACATCCTTCTATAACTCTAGCTAAATACTTACCATTTATAGTTAGTTTAATAGATGGCTCTTCTGCATGTGGTGCAATTTGAGTATTATAACCCAAACTTTCCAATAAAGATTGACTTTGTCTTGCAGTTAAATTTGTAAAATAGTCTGGATAGAAATTTCCTGTTTCAGAAACATGTAAATAATATTTATAAGATAAAGTTAATACAGCATAAACCAACAAAAAAGTAAGTATAAACTTAATAACTGTTTTATATTTTACAAAAAGTGCTTTCAAATTAACTTGAAAATTAAATACTTTTACCAAAAATTATAAAGATGTCTCTAAAAACCCTTGAACCAAAAGTAACAGAAATAGTTTCAAACTCCAATGAAACAGTTGAAAAACGTTTATTGCAAATATGTGAGCTACTTGAAGCTCACATAGATTATTATAATTGGGTTGGATTTTACTTTAAAAATGGCGATAAAAACGAATTAAAACTTGGACCATATGTTGGCGAACCAACAGACCATACCATTATTCCATTTGGAAAAGGAATTTGTGGACAAGTCGCTTTGAGTAATAAAAACTTTATAGTTCCAGATGTTGCTGCACAAGACAATTATATTGCATGTAGCATTAGTGTAAAAGCAGAAATTGTAATTCCAATTTTTGTAAATGGTGAAAATATTGGACAAATAGACATCGATTCTAACACACCAGATCCATTTAGTGAAGCAGATGAACGTTTTCTGGAATTTGTGTGCGAAAAAGTATCAGAAATTCTTTAGATGTTAATAACTCTTCTGTTTCGTTAAAAAAACAATCCAATTTCACTGTATTTCAGTCCTTAATATCGTCTTGTAATTGTTATTTTTGCGCTTTAACATGCAACACAACATTATGAGCAACAACAAGAAGATTAAATCGGCATTAATTTCTGTTTTTAGCAAAGACGGTTTAGAACCTATTGTAAAAAAACTTAACGAGCAAGGTGTAACCATCTATTCTACTGGAGGAACACAAAAATTTATTAATGATTTAGGTATTGATGTCGTTCCTGTAGAAGAAATTACATCCTATCCTTCAATTTTAGGTGGACGTGTAAAAACACTGCATCCAAAAGTATTTGGAGGAATTTTAAATCGTCAAGACAATGCTCAAGATGTTTTAGAATTAAAAGAATACGATATTCCGCAAATAGATGCGGTAATTGTAGATCTATATCCTTTTGAAAAAACTGTAGCTTCAGGAGCAAGCAATCGAGACATTATTGAGAAAATAGATATAGGTGGCATTTCCTTGATTAGAGCTGCCGCAAAAAACTATAAAGATGTTGTGTGTGTACCTTCTGTTAACGATTATACTGAGTTTCTGGAGCTAATTTCAGAAAAAAATAGTTCTTTATCTGAAGAAGACAGAAAACGTTTTGCCACAAAATCGTTTAATGTATCATCACATTACGATAGTGCTATTTTTAATTATTTTAATTCTGAAAACCAAGAAACTATATTAAAAATAAGTGAAACCAATGGTAAAGCTTTACGTTATGGAGAAAATCCTCATCAAAAAGGATTTTTCTTTGGAGATTTTGATGCCATATTTACTAAAATACATGGTAAAGAATTAAGCTATAATAATCTATTAGATGTAGATGCTGCTGTTAATTTAATGAACGAATTTAAAGGTGAAGGACCAACGTTTGCCATCTTAAAACACAATAATGCTTGCGGTTTAGCTCAACGTGACACCTTACACAAAGCTTATTTAGATGCACTTGCAGGAGATCCTATTTCGGCATTTGGAGGTATTTTGATCTCTAATTCAGAAATAGATAAAGATACTGCTGAAGAAATTCATAAGCTATTCTGCGAAGTAGTCATTGCTCCTTCATTTTCCAAAGAAGCTGAAGCCATTTTAAAAGGTAAAAAGAATAGAATTTTGTTAATTCAAAAAGAAACAGATTTACCTCAAACCATAGTAAGAACTTGTTTAAATGGTGCTTTAGTTCAAGAGAAAGATACCATTTCAGATTCTAAAGACATGCTAGAAACGAGAACAGATCTAAAGCCCTCAGATTCTGAAATAGAAGACTTATTATTTGCTTCAAAAATCTGTAAACACACCAAATCTAATACCATTGTTTTAGCTAAAAATAAACAACTTTGTGCAAGTGGTACTGGCCAAACAAGTCGTGTTGACGCATTAAATCAAGCTATACATAAAGCAACCTCTTTTAAATTTGATTTACAAGGAGCTGTTATGGCAAGTGATGCTTTTTTCCCATTCCCAGATTGTGTTGAAATTGCAGATAAGGCAGGGATAATTGCAGTAATACAACCAGGAGGATCTATTAAAGATCAATTAAGTATTGACTATTGTAATGAGAATGAGATGGCAATGGTATTTACAGGAACACGACATTTTAAACATTAAAAAAATGTACTTTTAAAGCGTCTTATTACCAAATTGTATCGTATATTTTAGTACATTTACAGTTATTCAAAAAAAATTAACAACACTCTTAATAATATTAATAACGCATGGGATTTTTTGATTTCTTAACAGAAGAAATTGCAATAGACTTAGGTACAGCAAATACACTAATTATTCATAATGATAAAGTAGTGGTGGATAGTCCATCTAT
>JABDPN010000253.1 GCA_013042715.1 Flavobacteriaceae bacterium
ATAATTGTTAGAATTGATAATTGATCTCCAATATAATGATGGAATTCTATTAATCCAATTAAAGCAGCACTCGCTCCTCCCATACCATTAAACATTGAAACAAGTTCAGGCATTTTAGTCATGTGTACTTTTTTAGCAACTAACCAACCTATAACTGTTCCAATAATAATAGCAATGGCTATAAGAATATAAATATAGGATGGAACTTCACCTTGATATAAGAATATTGTGCCAAAAATTGCAATTGTCATACCACCAGCAGCAATTAAGTTACCTCTTCTTGCTGTTTCTGGATGTCCAAGCATCTTTAACCCTAAAATGTATGTAATAGATGCTATTAAGTAAATAAATTCGAGACTAAATATATATTCCATTATTTTTTCTTTTTAAACATTTCTAACATGCGATCGGTTACAACAAATCCACCAACCACGTTTAACGTACCAAGTAATACAGCAACAAAACCTAATGCTTGAGCTAGTATATTATCTGGATCTGCACCAAGCATAACTAAAATGGCTCCAATAATTACAACACCATGAATAGCATTTGCTCCAGACATTAAAGGTGTGTGCAGAACTGCAGGTACATGTCCAATTACTTCAACTCCAACAAATATCATTAGGATAACGATATATATCATTTGGAGGTTATTACTAATAAAATCTATAAATTCAGTCATATTTATTCAGTTTTTCCGTTTTTTCTTATTTCTCCATTGAAAACAATTAATGTTCCATCTGTAATTTGATCTTCTAAGTCCCATTTAAATCCATTTTCATCAGTTAAATGAACTAAATAATTGTATAAGTTTTTAGCAAATAAATCACTTGCATTGGTAGAAACACTTTCTGGTGCAATTGTAGCTCCAAATATCTTAACACCATGCTTAACTACACGTTTATTCAATTTACTCAATTCACAATTTCCACCTTGTGCTGCAGCTAAATCAATTATTACTGCTCCATTTTTCATTTGTTTTACTTGTTCTTCTGTAATTAATACAGGAGATCTTCTACCTGGAACCATTGCAGTTGTAATAACTAAATCTGCTTTAAATAGAGATGCGTTTACAGCTTCCTGTTGACGTCTTTTATAATCATCTGAGGCTGCTTTGGCATATCCACCTTCTGCTTCTTCTTCTCCAGTATTGTCAACAGTAATAAATTTAGCACCTAAAGACTCTGTTTGTTCTTTAGTTTCTAATCTTATATCTGTAGCTTCAACAATGGCACCTAAACGTTTAGCAGTTGCTATTGCTTGTAAACCTGCAACACCAACACCAAATATTAAAACTCTGGAAGGAGTAATTGTGCCTGCTGCTGTCATCATTAAAGGGAAGATCTTTGTCATTTCGTATGCTCCTTTAATAACAGCTTTATAACCTGCTAAGTTATTTTGAGAACTTAACACATCCATATCCTGAGCTCTAGTGATTCTTGGCATTGCATCTAAGGATAGTGCTGTTGCACCTTGTTTAGATATGATCTTCATATCTTCTGGATGCGATTTATGGAATAGTTGTGCAATTACTACTTGACCCTTTTGTAATTTCTCTAATTCTTCATTATCAAAAGGATTAATTTTTACTAAGATATCAGCGTTTTTAAAAATATCTTTTTTCTTGCTTACTACAGCTCCAACTTCTGTATAATAGTAATTCTTATATTGTGAATTATGACCTGCGTCTTCTTCCACAAAAACTTCAAAACCTTTACCAATTAGTTGTTCTGCAATTTTGGGTGTTATTGAAACTCTTTTTTCACCTTTTTGAGTTTCTTTTAGTATGCCTATTTTCATATTTAGAATGGAGTTTTTTATGTTTATTAAATTTAAAATATTATATCCTTTTAAAAATTGATAATTATCACGTTTTTTGAATGACTCAATGATTTGTGAGTCTAATTGATTTTTTTATGAAATTTTAATAAATAGTTAATAATACTTCTGTTCTTTTGAAGAATATTTAATTAAATGAGATTTTCACTGATTTTTTTAAATTAAATTAATTGTGATTTAGTATTTATATGTACTATTTTTGACATAAGAAAAGCACAATATGAAAG
>JABDPN010000254.1 GCA_013042715.1 Flavobacteriaceae bacterium
CTGCAGGAATGATATAATTCCAGTTTGTAAGGGAACCACTAATACTAATATTATCTGAAACTCTACCAGATGCAGTTATTTCAAACCACGAGCCTAATTTAGATTCTCCAGTATTTTGAGCATTTACATTTAATAATACCAATAAACTACATAAACTAAAAAGGAAAGGTTTTTTCACAATTTCTTATTAAATATTATTATTTATAATGGCCAAATTATTGGTACCAGTAGTAATACTACTATCAAAAATATAAGTAGAAGAGGTGCTCCTACCTTCATATAATCTTTAAATTTATAACCACCTGCAGCCATAACCATTGCATTTGTTGTTGTTCCTACTGGAGTTAAAAATGCTGTTGATGCGCTTACTGCAACAGTAATCATAAATGGTTTTGGAGATACACCTAATTGATGTGCAGCTAATAAAACTATTGGAGCCATTAAAACAGCTGTTGCTGAGTTATTAATGACTTGACTGAACGAAGTCGTTAATAAAAATATTCCTCCAAGTAAAACTACAGGATGCATATCACCCAAAGTATTTACTAATCCATTTGCTATTAGTTCAGCAGCACCTGTTTTTTGTAGTGCTAATCCCATTGGAATCATTGCAGCAATCATGACAACACTTACCCAACTAATTCCCTTATAAGCTTTGTCTATTGGAATACAACCAGTAATTAAAACAATTCCAGCAGATATTAATGCTGCTATTGCACCAGGAACAATTTTAAAGACTAAAAGTACAATCATTAATAAAAGTGCTCCAAGAGCGATGTAAGATTTGTAAGTTAGATTATCAACATCTTTCGCTAATCCTTCTGGACTTCCACAAATTACTAAGTTTTCGTGTTGGTTTTTAAGAAGTTCTATATCATTCCATGTTCCTCTCACTAAAAATCCATCTCCAGCTTTTATTGTAATATCTTTTTCTAATAAAGGTTTATTATTTCTAGATGCAGCCATTAATTGTACACCAAACCGTTTAAAATAATTTCCAATTGTAACTTTTCTTCCAACTAAAAAGGATTTAGGAGTAACAATTACTTCGGTCATCCCAACTTCTTGATTAATAAGGTTATGTCTTAGTTCGTCTCGAGTTGCTTCTAATGGAATTAAACCTAACCTGAAGGTAATCATGAGTTTATTAATATCCTTAGTTTCTCCTTTAACAGTAATAATATCATGATATCTCATGTCTGTACTAGGATCAGGAAATTCAATAAAAGGTTTGCTATTCTTTTTTAAACGTTTTGGGTGTCTTCTCTTCAGCCTAATTATTTGAACATTGAATTTTTTTTCTAATTCCCATTCACCAATAGTTGTTCCAATTAAAGGTGATAAGGATCTAATTCTTAATCTGTAATAATCGTTTTCAATTTTATATGCTTCTATCCAATGGTGAAGCGTAGACTCTATATCTACAGGTTTATTGTTTGTTTTATTTTTAGGAAGAAATCTATATCCAATATATCTAAAGTATAGTATTGCAATAATAAGTAACGGAAGCCCAATTAAACCAAATTCAAAAAATGAAAAACCAACTTCACCAGCTTCAACTAATGCGTTACTAACAATTATGTTTGGAGGTGTACCAGTTAAGGTTAATAAACCGCCAGTGTTTGAGCCAAAAGCAACTGGCATTAATACTTTAGATGGCATTGTTCCAATTTTCCAAGCTGAAGAAATAGTAACAGGTAAAAGTGTTGCTACAGTACCAGTATTACTTACAATACCAGAAAGGAAACCAGAACCAAAAGTGATAATTACTAATAATTTTGTTACACTACTTCCAGCTAATTGAATAAACTTTTTACCAGCTAATGCTGTCCACCCTGTTTTAGATAATCCTTCTCCAATAATGAATAAGGCTGCAATCATAATTACTGTAGGATTGCTAAAACCAGTTAAAGTTTCATTAAGATCCAGTATTCCAGTTGCAAACAAGCTCAACATAGAAATTAGTGCAATGACATCTGGTGGATATTTACCCCAAACAAATAGTAAAATAGTTATGGCTAATATGATGAACATTGTGGTTAACATACGATTCTAATTTTGTATTTTTTTGGTTTAAAAAATCTAATGTAAAATTACTATTTAATATAAGCCTAATATTATGATTAATATCATATTTTTAGAACAGCAATGCATTTTTCAATATTTCGTAAAAATTAAAATAATAATATACTAATAAATGATACGAAAACGAGTGAGAATTGCCAAATTATAATAATGTATCAATAATTCGTTAAATTAAATTTTAAATATTCAATAAAATATCATGAAACTAGACATTTTAGCAATAGGTTCTCATCCAGACGACGTCGAATTAGGTTGTTCAGGAACACTTTATAAAGAAATAAAAGCAGGCAAAAAAGTTGGAATTATAGACCTTACTAGAGGTGAGTTAGGAACTCGGGGAACTGCTGAAACTCGTGATAAAGAATCTGATGATGCTGCAAAAATCTTAGGTGTTCATTTGAGAGAGAATATGGCTTTTGCAGATGGTTTTTTTGTAAATGATAAAAAACATCAATTACAACTCATTAAAGTAATTAGAAAATATAAACCAGAAATTGTGTTATGCAATGCCATTGAAGACAGGCATATTGATCATGCTAAAGGAAGTCAATTGGTAAGTGATGCTTGTTTTTTAAGTGGTTTGTTAAAAATTGATACCAAATGTGACGATTTTGATGATTGTTGGCAAGATCCTTGGAGACCAAAACAGGTCTACCATTACATGCAATGGAAAAATATTGAACCAGATATTGTAGTAGATATTTCAAATGAAATAGATAAAAAAATGGAAGCAGTATTAGCTTACAAAACTCAGTTTTATAATCCTAATAGTGATGAACCCGAAACATTAATATCAAGTAAAAACTTTACAGATAGTGTAAGATATAGAGCAAGAGATTTAGGTAGACTCGTTGGAGTAGAGTATGCAGAAGGATTTACAACAGAACGTTATCCAGCTGTAAATTCAATATTCGATTTAAAATAAAAAAATAAAAATTGTTTTGTAGAAAATACTAAATAATTTACATTTGCACACGCTATGAAAT
>JABDPN010000021.1 GCA_013042715.1 Flavobacteriaceae bacterium
GTTTTTAGGCAATTCTGCAGGATCTGCTGTAAAAGGGTTATTACAACTTAAAGAACAATTCACAAAAGATGATATTGTTGTAGTTTTATTCCACGATCATGGCAGTCGTTATGTTGGTAAGATGTTCAACGACGATTGGATGCGAGAAATGGGATATAAAGATTAAGTTTTTAATTTGTCATTTAATTTATAGAAGTTCATTTTATTTAAATGCAAGAAGAATTTTTACATTACATCTGGAAATATAAAAAGTTTCAGCTTTTTAATTTAACAACATCAAGTAATCAAAATTTAGAAATACTATCTGTTGGATTACACAATTTAAATTCTGGTCCAGATTTCTTTAATGCAAAACTTAAAATAGATAACCAACTTTGGGCTGGAAATGTTGAAATACATATTAATTCCAGCGATTGGTATTTGCATAATCATGAAAAAGATAAAAACTACGATAATGTTATATTACATGTAGTCTGGAACGATAACACAGAAATTTTTAGAAAAGACAACTCAATAATTCCGACGCTTGAGTTAAAAAAATTCGTTTTACCTCAAACACTTAAAAATTACAATAGCTTATTGTTACAAAATAAACAATGGATTAATTGTGAAAAAGATATAGCAGACATTGATAATTTCACTATAAATAATTGGTTAGATCGTTTGTATTTAGAAAGGTTAGAGCGAAAATCAAAAGAGTTAATTTTGCTTCAGAAAAAATCCAAAAATAATTGGGAAGAAGTATTGTTTAAAATGTTATCAAAAAACTTTGGTTTAAAGTTAAATGGTGATTCATTTTTAAGTATTGCAGAATCCTTTGATTTTTCAACATTACGAAAACAACAAATTAATTTACAAAATTTAGAGTCTTTATTTTTTGGGCAAGCAAACTTATTAAATAAAGAGATTGAAGATTCTTACTATATTAAATTAAATGAAACTTATAATTTTTTAAAGCATAAATACAAGCTTAATAATCAAGCTGTTTTACCAATACAATTCTTTAGATTACGACCTTTAAATTTTCCAACGATTAGATTGTCACAACTAGCAACACTTTATAATAAAAATCAAAATCTTTTTTCAAGAATAATTAATGCAAATTCAGTTAAAGTTTTTTATAAAATCTTTAATGTAAAAGCTTCAAATTATTGGGATACACATTACAATTTTGGAAAAGAATCTAAAAAAAGCGAAAAAAAACTATCTAAGTCGTTTATTGATTTATTGCTTATTAATTCCATCGTTCCTTTAATCTTTACATATTATAAATCTCTAGGAAAATCTGAAGATGAAAAAATAGTAACTTTAATGCAAGACTTAAAATCAGAAAAGAATAATATAGTAAATAAATTTCAGGAATTAAAAATTAACTGTAAAACAGCTTTAGAGTCGCAAGCATTAATAGAACTAAAGACCAATTATTGTTCAAAAAATAAATGCTTACAATGTGCAATTGGTAGTGCACTTTTAAATCGAAATATGTAAATTGCAAAATGAATATTTTTTATAAGTTACTACTGTTTTTGCAAAAACATGGTTATTATGTTTGCCAAAGAATTGCAGATCGCTTAGGTATGCGTGCAAAAGTTGTAAGAACTTCGTTTATTTACCTAACATTTGTAACACTAGGTTTTGGTTTTGCGCTCTATTTGTTTTTAGCATTTTGGATGCGTGTAAAAGATGTAGTGTATACAAAAAGAACTTCTGTATTTGATTTATAACTTATGACAAACCCACTCTTAAAAGTATTTAGATCAAAATTAAACACAGCAATAATATTACTTATTTCGCTGTTAGGAATTGGTGTTGTTGGATTCAAAATTCTAACAAAATCAAGTTGGATTGATTCTCTTTACATGACTGTAATAACAATAACTACAGTTGGTTTTAAAGAAGTAAGTCCATTAGATGATGATGCTAAAATATTTACAATATTTTTAATACTAGCAAGTGTTATTATAGTTGGTTATGCTATTAAAGTTATAACCGAGTACATTATTACAAAAAACGATGTTGAAGAACTAAAACAAAAAAAGATGCAAAAAAAGATTGATGCAATGTCAGACCACATCATTATTTGTGGTTATGGACGAAACGGAAAGCAAGCTGCAAAAAAACTATTAGCTCATAACAGATATTTTGTTGTAATAGAAAAAGAAAAGGAACGTATTAAAAAACATCAAAGCCCTCAAGTTCCTTTTGTTGAAGGAAATGCAAATGAAGATGAAGTATTATTACTCGCAGGAATAGAACGTGCAAGTACCCTAATATCAGCTTTACCAAGAGATTCCGATAATTTATTTGTAGTGCTTTCAGCAAGACAAATTAACAAAGATATCCATATTATTAGTCGTGCTTCTCAAGAATCGTCTTACAGCAAATTAAAACTAGCAGGAGCCAATAATGTTATTTTGCCAGATATGATAGGTGGAGACCATATGGCATCTTTAGTTGTGGTTCCAGATTTAGTTGAGTTTATAGATAACTTAGGTATTGTTGGAGAATCACAAATTAATATTGAAGAAATAGATGTAGAAAAACTCTATGACATATCTAATATTAAAACCATCAGAGATTTAGAATTAAGAAAGAAAACAGGTTGTAATATTATTGGATATAAAAGTCCAGAAGGAGAATATATTATTAACCCAGAAGCAAATCAAGAATTACCTGAAAACTCCAAGGTTATTGTATTGGGAAGACCAGAACAAATAGATAAATTAAACTTACTTTTCAACATTGTTGTGGAATAGGTTTTTAACAACTAATCCTTTAAAAAATCATTTTTTTTTAGTTTCTTGCTGGCTATTACTAAAAATTTTAGTCTAACTGCTAACAAATTCTAACAAACTATGAAGAAGTATCTACTTTCTATCATTACACTAATTTTACCTGTTTTAACATTTGCAAATCAAGCCCAAGGAATTGGAATTGATGAAAAAATAGACCAATGGTTTGGAAATGTTACAGGTCCATTTGTTAATGCCATTTTTTATCAAATCCCTTTTTCTGAAGAAGTTAAAATTTATTGGGTTTTGTTCCCATTAATAATTGGAGCAACATATTTTACAATATATTTCAAGTTTATTAATTTCAGTGGTTTTTGGAAATCTATAAAAATTGTAAGAGGTAATTATGACGATCTAGATGAACGTTTAGACCATAAAGTAGAATTGTCACCTTCTGAAGTTTTTGTTGATGATGAAGGTGATAACCCAGATACCATTAGAGTAGAAGGTCACGAAGGTGAAGTTTCACACTTCCAAGCTTTAACAGCAGCTTTATCTGCAACAGTTGGTTTAGGTAATATTGCAGGAGTTGCTATTGCGGTCTCCATTGGTGGAGCAGGAGCAACATTCTGGATGATTATAGCAGGATTGCTAGGTATGGCTTCTAAATTTGTAGAATGTACACTTGGTGTAAAATATAGAGATATTGAAGAAGATGGAACGGTTTATGGTGGTCCAATGTATTATTTAACTAAAGGACTCAAAAGTAAAGGTTTAGCTGGATTAGGAAAAGTACTAGCAGTTATATTTGCAATTTTTGTTATTGGAGGCTCATTTGGAGGTGGAAATATGTTCCAAGTAAATCAAGCTGCTCAATTATTTGAGCATATGACTGGAGGAGAAGAATCATTTATACATGGTTATCGTTGGGTATTTGGTGTTGTAATGGCAATTTTAGTTGGTATAGTAATCATTGGGGGAATTAAATCCATTGCTAAAGTAACAGATAAAATTGTACCTTTTATGGTTGTTATTTATGTAGCAGCATCAATATTTGTTTTAGTTGCTAGATATGATATGATTGGTGAAGCATTCGTGCAAATATTCGATGGAGCTTTTAGTCCAGAAGGTGTTCTTGGTGGAGCAGTAGGAGTTTTAGTGCAAGGATTTAGACGTGCTGCTTTTTCAAACGAAGCTGGAGTTGGTTCTGCAGCAATTGCACATTCAGCTGTAAAAACAAAATATCCTGCAAGTGAAGGTTTAGTAGCATTGTTAGAACCATTTATTGATACTGTGGTAGTTTGTACAATGACTGCTTTAGTACTCATTATTACAGGAAATGTTGTAGCAGAAAATGCTACATTAAATGATGCCCAAGCCATTTTATTAACCTCTGGAGCATTTGAATCTGTAATTTCTTGGTTTCCTTATGTATTAACTTTAGCAGTTATTCTATTTGCATTTAGTACGATGATATCTTGGTCTTATTATGGTTTCCAAGGTTGGGCTTATTTGTTTGGAAGATCTAAAAAAATGGAATACACGTATAAAATTATCTTCTGCATATTTGTAGTTGTTGGAGCTGCAGCAAGTTTAGGCTCTGTTATTGGTTTCTCTGATGCAATGATTTTTGCAATGATGGTTCCAAACATGGTAGGTCTTGTAATATTAGCTCCAAAAGTTCGAGATGAACTTAACAAATACCTTAAGGCTATTAAATCAAGTAAAGAATAATAAAAAGTATTTAATATTATGAAATCCCATTTTCAGTTCACAAAAGGACAACGAAATGGGATTTTTATATTAATAACACTCATTATTATTTTTCAAAGTATTTACTTTTTTGTTGAATTTCCTTCAAAAGATATCCAAGAAAATGAAGCTATAATGCAAGAGTTTAAGAAGGAATTAGATTCTTTAAAATTGGCAGAAATTGAAAGTAGGAAACCTAAAGTTTATCCATTTAACCCCAATTATTTAACAGATTACAAAGGTTACACTCTAGGAATGTCTCAAGAAGAAATTAATCGGCTATTAGACTTCAGAAAGCAAAACAGTTGGATTAACACTGCTAAGCAGTTTCAAGATGTAACTAAGGTTTCAGATTCATTGTTAGCACGAATATCACCATACTTTAAGTTTCCAGAATGGGTTACAAATCCTAAGCAAAAACAATCAAGTTTTACATCTAATATTGAAAAATCATTCAATCAAAAAATTGACTTAAATAAAGCTACAGCTAAACATTTACAGATAGTTAATGGAATTGGAGAAAAACTTTCAGATCGTATAATAAGATATAGAGATAAATTCCCTGGAGGCTTTATTGCAGATGTTCAATTGCAAGATGTTTATGGATTAAAACCAGAAGTTATTGAAGCTATCAAAAAGCAGTTTACAGTAAAAACACCAAGAAAAATCAACAAGATAAATCTAAACACTGCAACTGTTGAGCAGTTGGTAACTGTTCAGCATATAGATTATGAATTAGCTTACGAAATTATTGACCAAAGGACACTAAGAGAAGGTTTTAAAAATTTTAAAGAATTAACAAAAGTTAAAGATTTTCCTATAGAAAAATTAGAGATAATTAAGTTATATTTGTCGCTTAATTAAATCAAAAAAATAGCTATGAATTTTGATTATAGTGAAGAACAACTGTTAATTGCAAATGCTGCAAAAGACTTCGCAGAACAATATATTAGACCGCATATAATGGAATGGGATGAAACCTCTATTTTTCCAGTAGATGTTTTCAAAAAAGCTGGAGAAATGGGTTTTATGGGAATTTTTATTCCTGAAGAATATGGAGGCTCTGGTTTAGGTTACCACGAATATATTGCTATTGTTGAAGAAATATCTAAGGTGGATCCTTCAATTGGTTTGTCTATCGCTGCACATAACTCCTTATCTACAGGACACATTTATTATTTTGGAAACGAAGAACAAAAACAAAAATGGTTGCCAAAATTATCTACTGGAGAATGGATTGGTGCTTGGGGATTAACAGAGCATAATACAGGAAGTGATGCAGGAGGAATGAATACTACAGCAAAAAAAGATGGCGATTATTACGTACTTAATGGTGCTAAGAACTTTATTACGCATGGAGAAAGTGGAAATGTTGCAGTAATTATAGCCAGAACAGGAGAAAAAGGTGATTCTCATGGTATGACAGCTTTTGTAATCGAGAAAGGTACTCCTGGATTTACGTCTGGAAAAAAAGAAGACAAACTTGGCATGCGAGCTAGTGAAACTGCAGAATTAATTTTTGATAATTGTCGAGTTCATAAAGACAATATGTTGGGTGAAGAAGGCGATGGATTTATTCAAGCACTTAAAGTTTTAGATGGAGGTAGAATATCTATTGGAGCTTTAGCACTAGGAATCGCTAAAGGAGCTTTCGAAGCTTCAAAGAAATATTCCAAAGAACGTGTTCAGTTTGGAAAACCAATTTCAAGTTTTCAAGGTATATCTTTTAAGCTTGCAGATATGGCAACAGAAATTGAAGCATCTGAGTTATTACTTCATAAAGCAGCTTCTAAAAAGAATAATGGTGAACGCGTAACAACTATTGGTGCAATGGCTAAAATGTATGCAAGTGAAGCTTGTGTAAAAATTGCAAACGATGCTGTTCAGATTCATGGTGGTTATGGTTACACTAAAGTCTATCCTGTTGAGAAATTCTATAGAGATTCTAAACTTTGTACTATAGGAGAAGGAACTACCGAAATTCAAAAAATAGTAATTTCTAGAAACATATTAAAGTAGTTTTCAATTTAAAAACAACTTTTAAATTTGTATTTGTGGAATAATTCTTGCTTATTGGAAGAAAGCTAACTTATTTTTTATAATACAACACAATATAAATTTTAAAATGAAATCTACTTATTTAAAATTAGCACTTAGTCTTGTTGTTATAATATTCAGTTTTAGTGCAAATTCCCAAATCGAATTAAAAAATAAATTATTAGATTTTAATACGTTACTTCCCGTAGAAAGTGCAAACATTTACATTAAAGGAACCACTATTGGTACTATTAGTAATGTGGATGGTAGATTTGTTTTAAATGTACCAAACCAACATGCTACAGATACACTCGTTATTTCTTCTATTGGTTATAAAACGTTTAAAACTCAGGTAAACGAGTTTAACGATTCAGAGGAAATTTATTTAGAAGAAGAAATTGCATCTTTAGACGAAATTCTACTAGTTGCAGAACCAAGACCAACAACCGGAAACGAAATTGTTCTAAAAGCTCTCGAAAAACTGGCGATAAATATGCCAGATTCTACTTATTTGCAAAAAGGATTTATAAGACATAAAGAACGAAATAATCTAGAATTTAAGTGGCTTATAGAAAGTGCTATAACAGTTTACGATTCAGGTTTTGCTGCAAAAAGTTCAGACTATTTAAAAGTTAATGTCGATCAGGTTAGAAAAAGTTACGATTTAAGAGATGTGGATAGTTTACTCTCTTATGTTGCTTACAATAACTATTATGCAAAGCACAATAGATTTAAGATAAAAGATATAGATAGAAATAATGTTAGTACAGACCAATTAGTTAAAGCAATCAAATGGAATGATACTCGCGTAAATGGTCTCGAAAATTTATTTCATGGTAAACTCAATCTTTTCAGAAATTCAAGTAATAAAAATGCACTTTTTGGAGAGCATATTTTAAAGAAGCATCAATTTAAACTTGATACAATTTTAGTGGATAACGAAAGAAAACTTTATAAAATTAAAATTTCTGAAAGTGAAGAGTATGTTGGGTTAAATACAAAAGGAATTTATAACGAGGGCTATACAGCAGATGGTTGGCTATATATCTATTACGACAATTATGCTATTAAAAAAGTTGAGTATAATCTATCAGCTGCTTCATCTGCACAAAAATCAAGAAGTAAGACACTTTTTGGAACACAAACAAATCATAAGTTAATACTGACTTATATGGAGTACGAAGATAAAATGTATCCTAACTACATTTACTATGAAACACCAAAACTGGTAAACGTTGGATTAAAAACAGATGAGAAAGTAACTAAAGAAGAGGAAGAACGCTATAATAAAGAAGAACGATATTATTACACAGTTCAAGAAATATTGTTTACCGAGATTATTTTAGATAAAGACGTCGTAAAGCAAGCTTCAGAACTAAAATGGGATTCAGATATTTTTGCATCAAAACCTTATAACAAAACATTCTGGAATAATTATAATGTTTTACTAGAAAGCGAAGAAGACGAAAAGCTAATTCAGGATTTAACAAAAAGGGCAATTCTTTATAAAGAATAAGAATTAACCATTATTATTAATTTTAAAAAATTATTTTGAAGATTAAAATTACTTATTATCTTTGCATTCCGAAATTCTAAAAGAGAGGAGGTTAAGCAGCTATGTTAATAATACCAATTAAAGAAGGAGAAAATATAGATAGAGCGTTAAAGCGTTTTAAGAGAAAGTTCGATAGAACTGGAACTAAAAGAGCGTTACAAACACGTAAGCAGTTTACTAAGCCTTCTGTAAAACGTAGAGCACAAATACAAAAAGCCCAATACATACAAGGCCTTAGAGACGCAGAAGAAATTTAATCTAAGTTTAAAAGAATAATAAAAACCCACTTAAGTAAGTGGGTTTTTTGTTAAGGTAATAAATCTTTGTACATTTAAGTTAACTAATAGTATATGTATATAAAATCTTTTACAGATTATCTTTTATTAGAAAAAAAATACGCTTTACATACTGTAAAGGCTTACCAAAAAGATATAGAATCCTTTAAGGAGTTTTGTAAAACTGAATTTCAAGATTCAGATTTAGATAAAGTTAACTATTCAGAAATTAGAAGCTGGATAGTAGAACTTTCACAAAACAATATTTCAAATAGAAGTATAAACAGGAAAATATCTGCACTAAATTCCTTTTATAAGTTTTTATTGAAGACTGAAACCATTACAATTAATCCATTAGCAAAACACAAAGCATTAAAAACTCCAAAAAAAGTTCAAATACCATTTTCAAAAAATGAAATCGAAGAGGTATTAGAATTACTAGATTCAGACAATTCTTTTGAAGGTATTAGGAACAAACTAATAGTTGAATTATTTTATTCAACAGGAATACGAAGAATAGAATTGGTTCAGCTTAAATTAAGTGATATAGACAGTACACAGAAAACATTAAAAGTATTAGGCAAAAGAAATAAAGAACGCTATTTGCCATTGTTAGATTCGGTAATTAAGACAATAGAAAAGTATTTGCAAACACGATCTCAAATAAAAAATCACTATGAAACTGACTTTCTTTTCATAACAAGTAAAGGAAACAAAATATACGAAAATCTTGTTTACAGAGTTATAAATTCCTATTTTAGTAAGGCATCTACAAAAGTAAAAAAGAGTCCTCATATTTTAAGACACTCTTTTGCAACACACATACTAAACCAAGGTGCAGATTTAAATGCTGTTAAAGAATTATTAGGACACTCAAGTTTGGCATCCACTCAAGTTTATACTCACTCAAGTATAGCAGAATTACAAAAAATATATGCTAAATCACACCCTAGAAATAAATAAACAGCAAATTGTCTAACCCAAAACAAACGATTATGAAAGTAAACACACAATCAGTTAATTTCAATGCAGACAAAAAACTAATAAATTTCATTCAAAAACGAATGGATAAGTTAGATCAATTTTACGATAAGATTATAAAATCAGACGTGTATTTAAAAGTTGAAAACACAAGTAATAAAGAAAATAAAATATTTGAAGTTAATTTAAGTGTACCTGGAGATAAATTTGTGGTTAAGAAAATCTGTAAATCTTTTGAAGAAGGAGCAGATTCTGCTGTAAATTCACTAGAAAGACAACTAAAAAAACGTAAAGAAAAAATTAGAGCACATCCTTAGTAAAATATTTTTCAAAAAATGTTTTGAATAAAAAAATAAATATATACATTTGCAGTCCGTTAGAAATAGCGGACTTTTTGTTGCAGTAATATCAACAAAATTAGCCGATGTAGCTCAGCTGGCTAGAGCAGCTGATTTGTAATCAGCAGGTCGTGGGTTCGAGTCCCTCCATCGGCTCATGTTCTTTTAAAAGATTGATAACATTAAAAATTGGGGAGATACTCAAGCGGCCAACGAGGACAGACTGTAAATCTGTTGGTTTTCACCTTCGCAGGTTCGAATCCTGCTCTCCCCACATTTTTATAGATTTTAAAATTGCGGGAGTAGCTCAGTTGGTAGAGCGTCAGCCTTCCAAGCTGAATGTCGCCGGTTCGAACCCGGTCTCCCGCTCAATAAAATTACGAGTTACGATATACGACTTACAAATCGTAAATCTTA
>JABDPN010000258.1 GCA_013042715.1 Flavobacteriaceae bacterium
ATAGATAATGAATTACGAAAAAGAGTTTAAAAAATTTGCTACAAAGGGCCAAGGTATAAGCAGTTCGTACTACGATAAAATAGTAAGCAGTATGTATCCTGTTAGTCTTACGCCTAACATTATAGAAGAGCGTCAGATGAATGTTGCAATCTTTGATGTGTTCTCAAGATTAATGATGGATCGTATTATTTTCTTAGGAACTGGAATTAACGATCAGGTTGCGAATATAATACAAGCACAATTATTGTTTTTAGAGAGTGTAGATTCTTCAAAAGATATTCAAATTTATATTAATTCACCAGGAGGAAGTGTTTATGCTGGATTAGGTATATACGATACCATGCAGCTTATTAAACCAGATGTTGCTACAATTTGTACTGGAATGGCAGCTTCAATGGGAGCAGTATTATTATGTGCTGGAGAAAAAGGAAAACGAAGTGGTTTAACACATTCTCGTGTAATGATTCATCAACCACTTGGAGGTGCTCAAGGTCAAGCTAGTGATATAGAAATTACAGCTCGTGAGATCTTAACCTTAAAAGAAGAACTCTACAAGATTATAAGTAAGCATACAGGACAAGAATACGATAAGGTTTATTCAGATAGTGATAGAGATTACTGGATGAAAGCAGATAAAGCTTTAGAGTATGGTATGATTGATGAGATTTTATCTCGAAATTAATTTTAAACAGATTTTATGGCTAAGGAAGAATTAGAATGTTCGTTTTGTGGTAGAAAAAAGCCAGAAACCAATTTACTTATTGCTGGATTAGATGCACACATTTGCGATCGTTGTATCGAGCAAGCACACGGGATTGTTTTAGAGGAATCAAAGCAAATGACAGACAGTGATTTGTCTGCAGAACTCGTGCTCAAAAAACCTCAAGCAATTAAAGATTTTCTAGACCAATACATTATTGGACAAGAACATACAAAGCGTGTTATGTCTGTTGCTGTATATAACCACTACAAGCGTTTGCTACAAGAACAAACAGAAGATGATGTAGAGATACAAAAAAGTAACATCATTATGGTTGGACAAACGGGAACAGGAAAAACCTTAATTGCAAAAACTATAGCACGAATGCTTAATGTTCCATTAGCTATTGTGGATGCAACTGTTTTAACAGAAGCTGGCTATGTAGGTGAAGATGTAGAAAGTATTTTAACACGTTTGTTACAAGCTGCAGACTACAATCTTGAAAAGGCAGAACGTGGTATTGTTTTTATAGATGAAATTGATAAAATTGCACGTAAAAGTGATAACCCATCAATAACAAGAGATGTTTCTGGGGAAGGTGTTCAACAAGCCTTACTTAAATTATTAGAAGGAACAGTTGTAAATGTTCCACCAAAAGGAGGACGTAAGCATCCAGATCAAAAGTTTATAGAAGTTAATACAGAAAACATCTTGTTTATTGCTGGAGGTGCTTTTGATGGAATAGATCGTCATATTTCAAAACGTTTGAATATGGCAGCAATAGGTTATAAAGCTGCTCATGATGATGACATAGTAGATAAAGATAATTTGTTGCAATACATCATACCAAAAGACTTAAAAGACTTTGGGTTAATTCCTGAAATTATAGGACGACTTCCTGTATTAACATATATGAACCCATTAGATCAAGGTACGCTTAGAGCCATTCTAACAGAGCCAAAAAATGCTATTGTAAAGCAATATCAAAAACTTTTTGAAATGGATAATATTAAGCTGAGTTTTACAGAAGGTGCTTTAGATTTTATTGTTAATAAAGCAGTTGAGTATAAGCTAGGAGCAAGAGGTTTACGTTCACTTTGTGAAGAGATTTTAACAGATGCCATGTTTACGTTTCCTGGAAGTGACGAAACAAAGCTAAGTGTTACAAAATCTTATGCTGAAGACAAACTTACTAGAACCTTTATAAAGCGTTTAAAAGCAGTTTCTTAAAAAGGATTTATTAATAAAAAAGAAAACCACTCGTAAGAGTGGTTTTTTTATTGGATAACAAATAAAAATTTGCAATTAATTTCTGTATGTAAATGTAAGTGTTATACTTCAATCTTACAATACAATAATGCTATTATTAGATAAACGATACGATTAATCGTTAAAAGATTTTTTACATTAATTTCCTCGGTAAAAGAAAGTACTTTAACGGTTCATTTCTAATAAAATTTCTAAATAATCTCTTGTATTAGACAATCTAGGTACTTTGTGTTGACCTCCAAGTTTGTTGTTTTGCTTTAGCCAATCGTAAAACAAGTTTTTTCTTGCAATATGTATGGTTGGTTTGTTAAGTGTAATATTATTAAAACGTTTAGCTTCATAATCTGAATTGAGCGTTTTTAATTTATTATCAAACAATTCTTTAAACTGATTAAAGTTTTCAGGGTGTTTTTTAAATTCTATAATCCATTCATGAGCACCTTTTTCGTTTCCTTTCATGAAAATTGGTGCAGCTGTATAATCAACAACTTCTGCTTTAGTAATATTACAAACATCTTTTAGTGCATTTTCAGCATTTTCAATAATTAATTCTTCACCAAAAACATTAATATGATGCTTTGTGCGTCCAGAGACTTTAACTCGATAAGGTTTTAAAGACGTAAAACGTACTGTATCTCCAATTTTATAACGCCATAATCCTGCGTTTGTGGTTATAATTACTGCATAGTTTTTCCCCAATTCTACATCAGCTAAACGAATAATTTTTTCTTTAGGTGTTCCATAAGTATCCATTGGAATAAACTCGTAGAAAATGCCGTAATCAAGCATCAATAGTAATTCGCTGGAATTATTTTGGTCTTGTATTGCAAAAAAGCCTTCTGAAGCATTATAGATTTCATAATATTTAAAACTAGATTTTGGTAAAATTGCTTTGTATTGATCTATATAAGGCACAAAACTTACACCTCCATGAAAATATGCTTCCAGATTTGGCCATACTTCAAATAAGTTTGCTTTATGTGTGGTTTCTAATACGTTGTTAAGTAACACCAACATCCACGAAGGTACTCCAGCAAGGCTTGTAACATTCTCTTTTATGGTTTCGTCTACAATGGCTTGCATTTTGTGTTCCCAATCACTCATTAAGGATACTTTATTGCTAGGTGTACTACTAAACTCTGCCCAAAAAGGCATATTATCAATTAGTATTGCAGATAGATCGCCAAAAATGGTTCCGTTTTCTTCATAGAGTTCTTTACTTCCACCAAGACGTAAACTCTTTCCTGTAAATAATTGTGAGTCCTCATTGTTATTAAGATATAGACATAGCAAATCTTTTCCAGCTGCATAATGGCAATCTTCCAAAGAATCCTGACTTACAGGAATAAATTTACTTTTGCTATTGGTTGTTCCACTAGATTTTGCAAACCATTTTATAGGTTTTGGCCAAAAGATATTGTTTTCGCCTTTGCGTGAGCGTTCTATTAATGCTTCGTATTCTTCGTAAGCTAGAATAGGCACGCGATTAGCAAATTCTTCATAAGATTCTATGCTGGGGAAACCATATTGTCTTCCAATTTCGGTGTCCTTTGCTTCCTCGATAAGGTCGAGTAGTAATTCGTTTTGTACTTCATTAGGATATTTTAAAAACAATTCAATTTGATGAATTCGCTTTTTTAAAATCCACGAGGCAATAGAATTTACAATTGGAATTGGCATAGAATAGCTATCTTTACGAGGTAACTAAAATAACAAAAATC
>JABDPN010000261.1 GCA_013042715.1 Flavobacteriaceae bacterium
ATTCTGCCAAGTTTTATTATTTACAACGTGAATAGAATTCGTATTTATTTCAGAAATAATTTCTTGATAATTCGCTCCTAATACTAAAATCACAGAATATGATTGAACCTCTTTTACAGTATCAATACAATGCTGTAAAAGATTTGAAGATTTCCATTTTAGTAATTGTTTTGGTTGTCCTAGTCTACTAGAATTGCCTGCTGCTAAAATTAAGTTGGCAACCTTTGGTTTAAGCATGTATATTTCCTGTTTTTTCTTTTAAAGACATTGGTGTTTTTTGTCTTGTAACTGTTAAAATTTCAGAAATAATTGAAATTGAAATCTCTTGAGGAGTAACAGAACCAATATTTAATCCAGCTGGACCATAGATACAATCTAAAAAAGCATTGTCAATTTCTGGAGAATACTCTAGAAGTTGCGATAACAAATTCTCTCGTTTATTAACAGGACCAAGTAAACCAATATAAACAGGTTTAGAATCTTTAAGAGCCATTAAACATTTTAAATCGTGAGCAAAACTATGTGTCATAATCATTACTGCAGTTTGTTTGTCTTCAATCGACAACTCTAAATGTTCTGGTTCTGAGGATATAAACTGTGAAGCTCCAGGGAAATCGTTAATAGATTTTGATTCTGAAGGCTTATTAACAACATGGACTTCCCAACCTGTTAATGCTGCAAACTGACAAAGATTAGAAGCATCATGTTCTGCTCCAAAAATTATAAGTTTAAAACGCGGTTGCATAGTTTGAGAAAAACTTAAGTTTTCTGTTCCTTTAAAAGTTTTAATGGCATTGTTCTGAGATAAAATATAATCTGAACTATTAATTGTTATATATGTTCCAATGGTATCAAAAACCCCTTCTTCTCGATAATATTCAGAAGTGATTTCAAAAATACTTCTATTTTTTATACAAGCTTCGAAAACTTTAAAAAATTCGTTCTGAGGATTAAAAGGTTCTATAAGAATGTATAAAAACCCTTCACAACCTAAACGAAATCTACCATCGTAAGTAATGATTTTAGGTTTATCTGTTTTAAACACAGATAGCGATTGTCTTAGGATCTCTTTTTCTACACAACCTCCACTTACAGCTCCAACCATGTCGCCATTTTCATGAATAAGCATTCTAACTCCTGGTTTTCTGTACGAGGAACCATCTAAATCTACAACAGTAACCAATACACTTTTAAATCCTTTAAGTTTTGCTTGTGTAAAGGCTTTAACAATATGTATAAATTCGTGTGTCAAATTATTATTTTATGTTGTTGCTTCAACAGGATTAAAACTCTGCATATATGGTTGTTTGTATAACCTTTGTCCTGTTGCCTTGTATATAGCATTAGCTATTGCTCCTCCAATAGGCGGCAATGTTGGTTCACCTAAACCTGTTGGTGCTTCATTACTCTCAATAAAATGAACATCTATTTCCGGAGGAACCTGATTAATTCTTATTAATTGATAATTATTAAAATTATTGGATTGTGGAACGCCATCTATAAATTTTAATTCTCCATACATCATATGTCCTATACCATCTAAAATTCCACCAACTACTTGGTTTTTAGCTCCTGTTGGATTTACAACAATACCACAATCTACTACACAAGTTATTTTTTTAATACTTGGAAAACCATTCTCCAGTTCAAGATCTACAACTTCTGCAACATGTGTGTTATGGCAATAATAAATTGAAATACCTTGATCTACATTTTTAGGTGCTTTTCCCCAGTTTGAAACTTCAATAGTTTTCTTAACAACTGCTTCCATACGTTCTGGACTATATTCCATTCGTTCGTCCTTATTAGCTTTTGCTTTTTCTAATAATTCTAAATGCAATTGTGCTCTATCTACGTTTAGTGTTTCTGCTATTTCATCAAAAAAGCTTTGTTCTGCTGAAGCTAAGAAGTTTGTATAAGGTGCTCTCCATGCTCCTGTTGTAATATTACTTTGATAATTTGCAACATCAACTTGATAGTTATCTATACTTCCTCCTGGAAAAAAGTTAGGAATTAAACCATACATATTGCCATTAATTGAAGCTTCTTTTAAATGATATCCTGTAATTTTTCCATCTTTTAAAGCTGCCTTTATTCTATATTTTGAAGCTGGTCTATAGGTTCCAGCAGTCATATCGTCTTCTCTAGTAAAAACTACCATTACAGGTGCTTTTGCAAGATGTGAAAC
>JABDPN010000263.1 GCA_013042715.1 Flavobacteriaceae bacterium
ATACAAGCATCCTGACCAAAAGATTGCATTTTTGAAAAGAGTAAAACTATTATTATAGTATAAAAATTTGTCCTCATTTGATATATCCGCAAATAAAAATTTTAAAAACAATCAAAAATAACAAATCCTATTTAAAAGATGCCCAATTGCTTATTAGTTGTAAAAAAAGTAGGTTGTTTTAAACGAAATAGTGCAACACTAAATTTACCATAGTCTACTATGTATTTCAAATAAAATCGACAAAAAGCATATAAACCATTTAAAAAGAAAAATCCTCATATTTTAGAAAAATTATGCCTTTGTCCTTTAGATTGACCTATTTTAGGACAAGATTATCATTATTATGAAAAAAAATAAAAGAAGCACAAACTAAGATGTGAGAAATAAATGGAACATTAAATGAATAAATTACAGTCAAGTCATATGGATATGAAATTTCTGCTGGAGTAATATCTGGAGAACATTGCGAAAAAGTTATTAACCTTTATATATTCTGAAATTACTTTAGCTTTTATTAATGCTCAAATAAATTCGATTAACTGCAATTAACACATTTTAAATGAACTTATTAAGTAAATGATATCTTTTTAACTAATATTATTAAATTAATTTATTGGAACGCTTTGTTAAAAAGTACCATAATGAAAAAAAACATCCAGTAAAACTAAAGTTTGTTTCTTTGGCTATACAAATGTGTATATGAATAAAAAGGTTAACAATGTTTATCATTACAGTAAAGGAGAAAATGATTAGCTAAATAACGAATCAAATGACTATGTCGAAAGACATACAAGCAACATGATTGAATATAGTAGAAGGAATAAAAACTGTAAAAAATATAGTGTGAAATATTTTGATACATCCAAAAATTTCACATAAGTTTTAGATGATGCTTTAGAATATCTAAAAATAAAAGAATAACATCGTTACATAATAACGTGTATAACGCATTGTGTAATTTTTAAAGAACCTAAAAAGCTAAAATACAATGGAAGAAAATGAAGGAAAATTTCGATTCACCTATTTTACTGATAAATATGATAAAACCTTTTATTTTTACAAAAATAAGTTAAATTTTGGTTTAGAACATTCCTGGGACCGAAGTGATGATGATAAAGGTGCTCTTTTCAAGGTCGGTCAGGGACTGATAGAAATACTATTGTATCCAAAAGATGTAGATAAAAGATATTCAGGTTTGGACTATAGAATTCCGCAAGGAGTATTTATGGGTATTCAGGTTAAGAATATTGATGAACTATTCAAAAAGTACAAAGAAATACATATTCCATTCAAACAAGAGATAATGGATCAACCTTGGGGACACAGAAGTTTCTATGTTTATGAGACAAATGGATTAGTATTGGGTTTCTTTCAAGAAAAATTTAATTACTAATTACACTCAAAATCTTTTAAGAAAAATGGAGTTTAGAAACGCAAGACACACAAATTATTTAAAGCCTTTAATTGAATTTTATACTGATATTATCGGGTTGGAAGTTCTGTTTTCTTTTGAAAATCATAATGGATACAATGCTGTTTTTATTGGCAAACCCGGTTATAATTGGCACTTAGAGTTTACAGTTTCCAAAAGTAATGCTGAACATCAATTTGATGTTGATGACATAATGGTCTTCTACCCAACAGAAAAAAATGAATACAATGAAATCGTCAGGAGGATAGAGAAAAACAACATTGAAAAGATAGAAGCGAAAAATCCTTTTTGGAATGACAATGGAATTATGATTAAAGATCCTGACGGATATGGTGTAATAGTTAGTAATTTAAAGGTAAAATAAACTATGCACAACAATGGTTATAATTCAATGTGGTTTTGTGACACAAAAAATAAAAGTATTAATCAATGGCTGATTTCTCAGCGAAATAATCCTGCGGATGATTCCATAAGGAAATCATAACCGATACCGTTAGCATTCATTGTAAAAAACACACTAAAAAAAATATCTATACCATGAGAAATTTAACTTTAATCATTTTCTTAATATTCTTGACACATTTAGAAGCAAAAGCTCAAACAGAATTCATACTAGAACCATCTCAGAGTATGATAATGACTGGAAAAGGGACAGGTCAAGATGCAACAATTAATCCATATTTTGGAGAAGATTGCTTTGCTATAGTTAAAAATATTGGTAAAAGACCGTTTTCAATTAGAGTCCAACAGGAAGGAAAGATTATAAAAGAAATTCCTATCATGAAAGGTGAATTAATAAAAGTAAAACTTTTGAAGGGTTATGAACTCTACTTAGATCCAAATCCAAAAGGAATAGCAAAAGCCAGAGTAGGTTTTGAAAAGGTAAGCGAATAGAACGTATGCACTTTGGTATTCAGTACTAATTATTAAATCAAATTTAGCATAAAAAGACGGTTTAGTGTAAACCAAACCGTTTGTTTTGAAGGATTTTAACCTAGTAGCGGGAGCTGGATTAACTCGCTGAAGCTCGTTGGACCAGAAATAGGATGATTGCTAAAGAAGTTCTAATTGCTTTGCAATTAAGCCCCTTTTCTTTTGTCCACAATCTTGAAATAAATTTCAATTGTTCCCAAAAGAAAAACTCCTTGAGAAATCAAGGAGCTTCTTTGTAGCGGGAGCTGGACTCGAACCAGCGACCTTCGGGTTATGAGCCCGACGAGCTACCTACTGCTCTATCCCGCGATATTGGATTGCAAATATACAACGCTTTTCTGTTTTAACAAGAATTTAAATAGAAAAAATGCTATCTCTAAAATAGAAATAGCATTTTAACCAAAAATAAATTATTGTTTAAGGTTTATTGATATTATTCCGTACCAACTACAGTAGTTTGTCTGTACTCAAGATTTTTATACTCAAATTTTATGTTATTTGGTAATTCGCTTGCGAATGCATCAAAATCACCTTTAAGGTCATTATTATTTAACATTAATACTTTTAAATTAGTAAGGCTTGCTAATTCCATTGGTAAATAGCCATAAAGTAAATTATCAGATAACAATAATTCCTCAAGATTTGATAAACTAGATATTCCTGAAGGAATAACTCCAATTAATTTATTATCAAATAAACTAAGTATCTTTAAATCTGTTAGATCTTTTATACTTGAAGGTATTTTACCAGAAAGAAAATTACTACTTAAATAAAGTTCTTTAAGTTGATTCAACTGCCCTATTTCAATAGGTATAGATCCAAATAAATTATTGCTAAATAATTCTAGTATTTCCAAATTACTTAATTCACCAATTGTTGGAGGTATATTACCTTCTAGATTATTCATAAATAATTGAAGGCTTTTTAAAGACTTAAGATTACCTATTGTAGCAGGAATATTTCCTTCAAGTTTATTAAAAGCTAGATTAAGTGTTTGTAATTGATTCAAGCTACCAATAGAATTTGGTATATAACCTGTTAAGCTATTTCTAAATAAAACTAATTCATTTAAATGAACTAAATCACCAATATTATCTGGTAACTGTCCATTTAAATTATTAAAACTTAAGTCTAATCCTATTACCTTGTCTCCAGAAACAGTTACTCCGCTCCAGGTATTTACAGGTGATTCTAAATTCCATGAATTTATCCATTGTGGCCCATTAGTAGAATTATATAATGCAACTAAAGCCTCTTTTTCTTTTATTGATACATTATTACCAAATGCCAAAACAGAAACAAAGCAGAATAAAAGTGTAATTTTTAGTGATTTCATAGTAGTTGTCATAAAATGAGGGACTTATTATGGTACTAAGATATCAATAATTAGACAAACTGCAAATTTTATTCGATGAAATACATTTTAGTAAGAATTGGTTTACTTTTCTAATGATTCTATTTCTAGATGAACGGTTTCCCAATTATCCATTAATTGATTGAGTGAATCCTTTTTTTGTTGGTATGTATCAAAAAAACTGGGGTCTGCAACTGTTGCATCATAATTAGTTGCTAATTCAACATCAATTTCTTTAATTTCTTTTTCAAGGTCTGAAATCTGGCTTTCTATTTTACTTAACTTGTTATTTAATGACTTTAGCTTTTTTTGTAGATTGTAAGATTGTTTGTTAGAATTTGGCCTAGAATTTTCTTTTACTACATCTCGTTTTTCTGCTTCTCTAAGATTTTCCAGATCACGTTGTTCTAAAAAGAAATCGATATCCCCAAGGTATTCTTTAATAACTTTATCCTTAAAATAATATACTTTATTAGTTAAGCCTTGAAGAAAGTCTCTATCGTGAGATACTAAAACTAGAGTGCCTTCAAATTTTATTAATGCGTCTTTTAAAACGTTTTTAGATTTTATATCCAGATGGTTTGTTGGCTCATCCATTATTAAAACATTTAATGGTTGAAGCAATAATTTTGCAAGTGCCAAGCGGTTTCTTTCACCTCCAGAAAGTACTTTTACATATTTATCTACTTCGTCTCCTCGAAACAAAAAAGCACCCAAAATATCTCTAACTTTAGTTCTATTGGATTCGTTAGCAGCATCAATCATGGTGTCTAAAACCGTTTTGTTACCCTCTAAATATTCTGCTTGATTTTGAGCGAAATATCCAATCTGTACATTATGTCCTAGCTTTAAATTGCCTTTAAAATCAATTTCATTAACTATTATTTTTGCTAAGGTCGATTTACCTTGACCATTTTGACCTACAAAAGCTATTTTGCTATTTCTGTCTATCTGTAGGTTAATATTTTTAAGTACCTCTAAATCACCATAATTTTTAGAAATACTTTGCATCTCTACTATAACCTTTCCTGGTACTACAGAAATTGGAAATTTAAGACTCATGGTACTGTTATCGTCTTCATCTACTTCTATGCGCTCAATTCTATCCAACTTTTTAATTAATGATTGGGCCATAGTAGCTTTAGAAGCTTTTGCTCTAAATTTCTCAATTAACTTTTCGGTATGCTCTATATGCTTTTGTTGGTTTTTTTGTGAAGCTAATTGTTGTTCTCTTATCTCTTGTCTTAATACTAAATATTGTGAATACGATTTTGGATAATCGTAAATTCTTCCAAGAGAAATCTCAATAGTTCTGTTGGTTACATTATCTAAAAACATTTTGTCGTGAGAAACAATTACAACAGCTCCAGAATAGTTTTTCAAGAAGCTTTCTAACCATATTATAGATTCGATATCCAAATGGTTGGTTGGCTCATCTAAGAGTAAAATATCGTTGTTTTGCAATAAGAGTTTTGCGAGTTCTATACGCATTCTCCAACCTCCAGAAAAAGTATCAGTTAGATTATTAAATTCTTTTCTCTTAAAACCAAGTCCTTGAAGTATTCTCTCTGTTTGACCTTTGTAGTTGTATCCTCCTAAAATTTCGTATTGATGTTGAATCTCGTTTAAGTCTACCATAAGCTTATGGTAGCTTTCGGAATCATAGTCTGATCTATCTGCTAATTCGTTATTAATTTTCTCTAATTGGGCTTCTATTGCTCTTATTTCTGTAAAAGCCTCGTAAGTTTCCTCAAGTATAGTTTTCCCATATTGAAAATCGATATCTTGCTTTAAAAATCCTATTTTTAATTGTTTTTCTGAAGCAATTTGCCCTGAATCGTATTCAATTTCATTAGCAAGAATTTTTAATAAAGTTGATTTCCCAGCTCCATTTTTTCCAATTAAACCAATTCTATCACCAACAGCTAATCTAAACGAGATATCTTGAAATAAGTAATCGCCTTGGAATGAAATAGAAAGTTTATGAATATTTAGCATTTTGTGACTTTAGTTACTACAAAAAATATTTTAAAGTTTAATTTTGCTGAAACGTGCTGCTAAAATAACAAATAAAGATGCTTAAAAAAGGAAAAAATCTATATAGTATTTTAAAAGGTACTTGTCCAAAATGTCATAACGAAAGTATGTATACCAATTCTAATGCCTACAAACTTTCTGATACACTTAAAATGAACGAACGTTGCTCACATTGCAACACCAAATATAAAATTGAACCTTCATTTTTTTACGGTTCTATGTATGTGAGTTACGCAGTTGGTATTGTGTTTGCAGTTGCAGCTTTTGTAATTAGTTACCTTTTAATTGGAACCAGTCTAAAAACTGCTTTTATTGCTATAATTTGTACTATGATTGTGTTTTTCCCAATTATTTTAAGGCTTTCCAGAAATATTTGGATAAACTTATTTATTCATTATGATAAAGATGCGACAACTAAGCATCCTTAAGTTCTTTAAAACGTCTTATATCAATTTCTGAATCTAAATCAGAATTATTTTCTATAAAATTAAAAAGTTGATGAGCAACATATGGTGCAATCATAACACCACGAGTACCTAGACCATTTAAAATATAAAGTTGTTTATACTCTGGATGTTGTCCAACCAATGGTCTTCTATCTTTTACTGTTGGCCTAATGCCTGCAATTTGATCTACAACTTTATAATCACATTTTATAAAACTATTGAGTTTTGATAACAACTCTTCTTTAGCTTGAACTGTAACTATATTGGATTTATCTTTCCACTCGTAAGTTGCTCCAACTATATATTTATCGTCTCCAATAGGAATTAAAAATACTGATGATTTTAAAACATATTCCAGTTTTAAATCTGGAGCTTGAATGATAAGTAATTCGCCCTTAGTACCATTTATTGGTAAATAATTAAAAAAAGGATTCTTTTTTAAACCAAATCCTTCAGAAAATACAATATGCTTAGATTCAATGTGCTTATAATTAACTTTATTGTTATCTAGCTTAAAATTATCGTAATTACATGTTTCAGAAAGTAGTCGATCTTCAGAATTTAATTTAGCTTTAAAAGCTTCTATAAGCTTTTTAGTATCTATACGTCCTGTTTGTAATACTTCACCAAATCCAAATTCTGAATGTATACTTTTGTTATTATATGATATAATTTTTGGTTTTAAATATTCTGATAGTTTAGGGTTGTCGCAAGCTGAAAACCAGTTATTTTGTTCTTCTATGGATGAGAATAATCTTAAAACAGGAATCTTATAATCGAGTTTTAAATCTAAATAGTCTTCTAAGTTTTTATAAGTTGGTAATGCTATCTTTAGTTGTTCTTTAGATTTCCAAACGGAAGAAAAGCGCTTCAAAATTACAGGGTTGTATAATCCTCCTGCTACTACAGAAGATTTTTGAGAATTATCGTCTATTACCATAAAGGTTTTCTTTTGTTGCCTCAAAACCTCGCAAAATAACGTTCCAGCTAAGCCAGAACCTACAACAATAAAATCAACTTTCATAAATACAAATTACACTATAAAGTAAACAAATAAAAAACGCTTACAAATTATGTAAGCGTTTCTAAATATTTTAATTAGTGGATTAATAACTCCACATATCTTGTTCAAAATTTCTAATTTTTTCTTTAATACGATCAGATTCTATTAATTGCATAAGCGCATTATCTGATATATAGTCTTTAACAGATCTATCACCTTGTACATTTTCTTCTCTGTAAACATAGCCATTGAAACGTCTTGCATTTAGCAAATGGTCATATGAAATTGGCATTGCAGAGTTTTTGTTATTAAAAGACATGGCTTTATGAAGTACATCTCTAGCATCTGGGAAAAATATCCAAAATAAAGGTATTGGTGCTTTATTAGCTTCATCATCTGAGTCAATAAAGTTTACATCTGGTGCAGCAGGTGCTAATCCTAATATTCTGAATTTTAATTCGGCTTGACGCTTATCAAAATACCATAATCCCTTGATTAAATATGCACTTATATCGTAAGATGAAATCTCACGTCTCACAATATATTCTTCGTCTACGTAACCATCTGCGTTTAATTGATCGTATCCAATCTCTAAAGTATCTGTTTTAGAAATGGCATCTTTTATATCGTCAAATGTACGTTGAGCAGTAAAGTATGAGTCATCATACATTGCTTTAATATTTCCATTTTTAATGTTTTTAATTAAAACATCGTACAAAGACCTTCTATCTTTTCCAATATTGTTGGTGTCTACAGGATAATATAATGGGAAATTCACACGCTCATCTAAGGCTACTTTTTCCCAAGTCATTCTAGAATACAAGATATCTCTATCGTCAACATAACCATACTCTAAAGGTTCATCATTATCTATTAATATTCTTAATTCAGATTTTACACCAATTTCATCTGGACTTTTTGCATTTAAAATGTTTGCTTGCGCAATAACATTTGTTAATGCAAAAACACTTAAAACTGATAATAAAAGACTTTTAAAATTCATACTTTATATTTTAATTGGGACTTATCTCTCAACAAACGTCTTAACTAAAAATTATATTAGTTTGCTACTTCTACAAATACTGGAGCTGCAGGTTTAATTTTTACTGAACTTCCAGTCGCTTTCACTTTAATATCGAAAATTTGAATACCATCACCACGTCTCGCTTTACGTAAAGCAGCTTTTGCCTGACTATTTAGCTTTCTACCAGAAACTGTAATTGTTGGTTGTCCAGGAACTTTAAATTTAAACGCTGTGACAACTAATGGTAAATCAAAATCGAAATCTTCTAATTTAGCACCAACAGATCCTATCTGTATATTATTTCTAGGCAATTTTACAGCACCATCTTGTCCACTTATTGTTCCCGTTGGTTTTGGAATATCCTTAATTCTAAATTTAGCTGCATCACTAACGCGAGAGCCATCTGCTAATGTACCTGCTACATTAATATTAACTTCTCTACCTGTTGTTGGACGCATAACATATTTACCATTTCCAATTTTAGATAAACCTGGAGCATTTGCAACTACATTATTGTCAGAAACTCCTGCAAATGAAATTGTCATTGGGTTGTCTACACCACGATATACAACATTCATTTTGTCTGCAGAAATAGTTGCAGAGTTTGGTTTGGGTACCACTGCATAGTTACTTGTTACAGGAATAGTAATAGATTCTCCTGCTTCTGTAAATGTAATTTCTCCTTTAATATCTCTTTCCCCAACTGCGCCAGCAGGAAAGTCTAAAATGACTTGTCCATCTTGCATAGCTTCTTCTGGTAATTCTTGACCATTAATAACTACTTTATTTGCAGTTAAGGTTTTATCTATCCTACCTAATACAATTCTTCCTTGAAAACGTTCCCCATTGAAAAAAGCTGTTTTATCTGGCACAACTATAGACTCGAAATTTGTTAACGACGCTTCTTTTTTAAGTTTTCCTTCAAGCATTTTTGATAACACTTCAGATTCTGTAGTCTTTATATCAGACTGCATTTGTGTCATTTTAGTTAATGATGCAACCATTGGGAATCCTTTAAAGTGATACTGTAACCAAGGTAAAACATTGTCATCACGATTGGTAACTGGATCTGTATTAAACTTTTTTGTTACATCCGAAGCAATAGATGGATAATCTTCTCCAATAACTGCAATAATACCTTGCTTAAATTCATTTATCTTATTAACATAAGCTTCACCTTCTGGTTTCATTTGTTCTCCTTTAAACCAAGATTCATCAAGAAATTTTGCTTGATCCATTACCTCAAAATCTGTAGGATCATCAACAGTTTTTACCATTTCTTCTTTAACACCTTCTATATAAGAACTTAAATCACTTGCCAGAGATTTTACTTGAGTTGCTTTTTCTAATAAAGGTCTATACTTATCAGGTTGTTCTTGAGCTTGTTGCTCTAAATTTGCTAAGAAATCTGAGTTCCTTTCTGTAGCAGCTTGATTAGATTCAACTAATTTTTCATTCATTGATCCGAAAGCAGTAAGGACTTCTTTGGACATATTTAATGCTAACATCGCAATGAAGATTAAATACATCAAGTTTATCATTTTCTGCCTTGGAGATAATTTTACTCCTGCCATAACTAATTAGATTTTAGTTTTAAAATTAAATTTATAAAAGACTCTAATTAGTTCTTATTCATTGCAGACAACATACCTCCATAAACACCATTAAGTGAAGAAAGGTTAGTTGCTAATGAAGCCATTTGCTCTTTCAATTTACCGGCATTATCTGCTACTTCTTCATTAATTGTAGCTTGTCGATTTGCACTTTCTAATTGAACTTTATAAAGGCTATTTAGAGATTCCATCTGAGCAGCAGCTAAAGACATTTCTTCGCTGTAACGTTTAGTAGCATTCATAGATTCTGTAGTTGGAGCTAAATTTTTAGCAGCTCCTTCAAATCCTTTAATACTTTCTCCTAAACTACTCATTAATTCACCATCAATTTTAGCTTCTTTTAATAAGTCGTCTAATTTTTTAGACAATAAGTTTTCAGCTTGTTGAGCTTCTTGTCTTGCTTTTCTACTCTCTTCTGTTCTTCCACCAGCTAGTTCTGGATATACTAAAGACCAATCTAAATCATCATCAACAGATTCAAATGCTGATATTGCAAATATAATTGCTTCTGTTACCAGACCTATTGTTAACATAATGTTTCCTGTTAAAGGTCCTAATTCAAAGTGTATAATTTTGAATAGTGCACCAATAATAACAATTGATGCTCCTAAACCATAAGCCATATTCATGAACTTTTTCTCTGCTCTAGACTGTGCCATAATAATTGTTTGTTTTAAGTTAAGTTAATTCTGTATGTTATCTTCTTTTAATTTTTTTTCTATTTGTTGCTGCATTAGCTGTCACATCTGTTCCCATATAATCTTGAATCGTACGGAAACCTATATAACTTCTTGCAGAATCTGCATATTCATAATCTCTTGAACTTACTTGTAAGAAATAAGCAACATCTTTCCAAGAACCACCTCTTACAACTTTACGTTCATTATAAGGGTCATTAACATTTGGATTTATGGTTGACGAGTATTCATAAGAATTTGGATCATATGAAGATTGAACCCATTCTGAAACATTTCCTGCCATGTTATATAAATTATAATCATTTGGCTCGTATGCATCAGCTTCTACGGTATACAAGGCTTGATCTGCGGCATAATCACCTCTTAAAGGTTTAAAGTTAGCCATAAAACATGCTCTATCGTTTTTAGTATATGGTCCTCCCCATGGATACATTGCTCCTTGAAGACCTCCCCTAGCAGCATATTCCCATTCTGCTTCTGAAGGTAATCTATATTTGTTTATAAAATGTTGACCTCTGTCCTTTCTATATGCATTATGGTAAAGCGTTCTCCATTGGCAAAAAGCTCTTGCTTGTTTCCAAGTTATACCAACAACTGGATATTTACTGTACGCATCATGCCAGAAATAATCGTTATGCATTGGCTCGTTATAAGAGTATGCAAAATCTCTAATCCAAACAGTTGTATCTGGATAGACTTCTATTTCTTCTTTCGTTATAACATCTCTACGTCTGAGGTCTCTATATTTTGCAGCTGTTTCAATATCCATGTATGTATATTCAAACTTAAATTTTGAAACATCCCATGTACGTTGCCCATTATAGGACTCTTCCATTGGTAAATACATTGTATCCATAACCTCAGCGTAATACTCATCTGGATAATCTTGTGTGTCGAAAATTAAATCAACATCTTTATTAAGTTTACGTCCTTCGTACCCTGTTGGTCCTAATCCACTGTAATTATCAAGCATATACTTTTCCCAAACACTGATATCTGTTGTATCTGCATCTTTAAATGCAAATTCACCTATTCCTCCATCATCTGGAGTCTTTCCTTCTACATCTGCTAATATTGCAAGTTGTGTTCTTATAGTGGAGTCTCTTACCCATTCTACAAACTGACGATACTCACTGTTTGTAATTTCAGTTTCATCCATGTAAAAAGATCTTACAGTAACTGTTTTTGTTTGTGCATTATTTACACCTGCTAAATCATCATCTGACTTACCCATGATAAATGCACCACCAGGAACTAATGTCATTCCTAAAGGTTTTTCAGGATGCCATTTTTTACCTTTTACGCCAACTAATTGGCCTCTGTCTCCATTACCACAGCTGGATAAAAAGGCTAAAACTACAGTTAATAAAACTAACTTTCTCATATACATAAACTCGAGGTTAATAATTCGCCTGATAAATATCAAGGCAGTAAACTTATCCATATATTTTTAAATAAACAACTTTTTTAGTAAAAAAAATGCATTTTAACTATATTTTTTGCATTTCGTCGATAATTTTATCGTTTATATGCGAAATATTTAAATACTATTCTTCTTATAAGCTTTATACCATCTTTCTGGTATTTTACCGTTACAACCTTCCACATAATCATTATGTGTGCAAGGTAATAACGTATGTCTTTTTAATTTATTATTAACATTTGAAATAAAAGGCAATTCTATCCACCATCTTCCGGTCTTTTTACTCTTCTTAAAACGCAGGGTTTGGTCGTCTAC
>JABDPN010000266.1 GCA_013042715.1 Flavobacteriaceae bacterium
TTAGAATATTGTTGAAACTTTCTTTTAAGAGTGTTACTAACTAACCAACTCATTAGCATAATTCCACCAATAAGTAAATAATATCCCATTCCTATTCCCATAAATTTATTTTTTATTGTTCGTAAATGTATTACAATAATAGCAAAAAATAAGCCAAACAAAAGTTAAGAAATTTTGTCAGTTTAATTTAGTGGTTTCTGTATTTTAATATGAAATATAACAATAAAAATGAAGAAATTAATGTAATACCATTTGCTAAAATCATTGCAATACTTTCTACTAAAATTCCATACAGTAACCAAAAAATAATGCCAATAAAAAACATTAAAAACATTGGTAAAGAAAATCCAGAAACATCTTTAGTTTTCCAAGTTTTATAGACTTGAGGTAAAAAGGCTGATGTCGTTAATACAGCAGCAATTAGCCCAATTACTTCAATATTGTCAATATTATCCAACAACATTTACAATTTTTCCAGGGACTATAATTACTTTTTTAGGTTCACGGCCTTGTAATTGTGCTTTAGTTTTTTCATGTTCTAAAACCGCTTTTTCTATATCTTCTTTACTCATGTTTAATGGTAATTCCAGTTTAAAACGCATTTTGCCATTAAATGAAATAGGATATTCTTTACTGCTTTCAACTAAATGACTCGCTTCAAATTTTGGAAAATCTACAGTAGAAATTGAACCTTCATTTCCTAAAGCACTCCATAATTCTTCTGCTATATGTGGTGCATAAGGTGAAATTAAAACCATTAATGGCTGCAATATGTCTTTACTTGTACACTTTTGTGCTGTAAGCTCGTTAGTCGCAATCATAAATGTTGAAACAGAAGTGTTAAATGAGAAATTCTCAATATCCTCTTCAACCTTCTTAATGGTTTTGTGTAAGGTCTTTAAGTTGTCTTTAGTTGGTTCTGCATCATTTACTTTTAAACCATTATCATCAAAGTACAACTTCCATAATTTTTTAAGGAAACTATGCACTCCAGTAATTCCAGCTGTATTCCATGGTTTGTATTGTTCTAAAGGCCCAAGGAACATTTCGTATAAACGCAAACTATCTGCACCATATTGATGACAAATCTCATCTGGATTAACGACATTGTATTTAGATTTAGACATTTTTTCTACATCACGTCCAACTTTGTAAACGTCACCTTCTAGAACAAATTCTGCATCTTTAAATTCTGGTCTCCAGTTTTTAAACGCTTCTATATCTAATTCATCTGAAGCATTAACAAAAGATACATCTGCGTGAATAGGCTGAACCTTTTTCCCTTCAATTATTCCTTTTGATAAAAATTTGTTTTCACCTTCCTCTCTGTATACAAATGCACTTGTTCCCAGAATCATTCCTTGGTTAATCAGTTTTTTAGCATATTCATCAAAAGGTACTAAGCCTTTATCGAACATAAATTTTTGCCAAAAGCGCGAGTACAATAAATGTCCTGTTGCATGCTCGCTTCCTCCAATGTATAAATCTACTTGTTGCCAATAGTTAATCGCCTCTTGTGAGAAGATTTCCTCGTCGTTTTGAGGATCCATATAACGGTTAAAATACTGCGAACTTCCTGCCCAACCAGGCATTGTGTTTAACTCTAAAGGAAATACTGTTTCATTATCAATCTTATCGTTTTCAACAACCTTATTAGTTTCTGTACACCAAGCCCAAATTTTTGCGTTTCCTAAAGGTGGTTCGCCTGTTTGGGTTGGTAAATATTTTTCTACTTCTGGTAATGTAATTGGGAGCTGTTTTGCGTCTATCATTTGAGGCATACCATTTACGTAATACACTGGAAATGGTTCGCCCCAATATCTCTGTCTGCTAAACACAGCATCACGTAATCTGTAATTGGTTTTTCCTTCACCTTGACCTAATTGTTCCAGCTCATAAATAACACGTTTGGTTGCCTTTTTGTAGTTCATTCCATTAATGAAATCGCTATTTGTAATAATCGTGTTGTCCTTATCTGCAAAAGCTTCTTTAGAAATATCAACACTTTCAAAAATATTAGGAATCGGAATATTAAAATATTTAGCAAAATCGTAATCACGTTGATCACCACATGGCACAGACATTACTGCTCCTGTTCCGTAACTAGCTAATACGTAATCCCCAATCCAAATTGGAATTGGTTCTTTTGTAAATGGATGCTTTACATAAGCTCCTGTAAACGCTCCTGAAATGGTTTTTACATCTGCCATCCTATCACGTTCACTTCGTTTTGCTGTGGCTTCAATATATGCTTCTACTTCTGCTTTATGTTTTGGAGTTGTGATTGTTGATACTAACTCGTGTTCTGGAGCTAAAGTCATGAATGACACGCCAAAAATGGTATCTGGACGTGTTGTAAAGACATCAATAACTGCATCGTGACCAATAACCTTGAAAGTTACAGATGCTCCAACCGATTTACCAATCCAATTACGCTGACTTTCTTTAAGAGAATCTGTCCAGTCGATGGTTTCTAATCCTTGTAACAAACGTTCAGCATAAGCTGAAATTCGCATGCTCCATTGTGTCATTTTTTTACGAACAACAGGATGTCCTCCTCGTTCTGACACACCATTTAAAATCTCGTCGTTTGCTAAAACGGTTCCTAGGGCTGGGCACCAATTTACTTCGGTTTCAGCTAAGTATGTTAATCTATAATTTAATAATATTTGTTGTTGTTCTTCAGAAGAAAAACCGTTCCATTCTTCAGCAGTAAAACTTGGCGTATTATCGTCGCAAACTGCATAAACTTCTTCATTGCCTTCTGAAGAAAATAGTTTTATTAATTCTGTAATATCTTCAGCTTTATCAGAATCATTATTATACCAAGAATTGAACAATTGAATAAAAATCCATTGCGTCCACTTGTAATATTTTGGATTAGAAGTTCTAACTTCTCTTGACCAATCGAATGAAAATCCGATTTGATCTAACTGCCGACGATAGGTTTTAATGTTTGCTTCTGTAGTAATTGCAGGATGTTGTCCTGTTTGAATCGCATACTGTTCTGCTGGCAACCCAAAACTATCATAACCTTGTGGATGTAATACGTTAAACCCCTTATGACGCTTGTATCGTGCATATATATCTGAAGCGATATAACCTAGAGGATGCCCAACATGTAATCCTGCTCCAGATGGATAAGGAAACATATCTAACACATAATACTTTGGCTTATCTGAATTATTCTCTGCTTTAAACGTTTGGTTTTCTGCCCAATATTTTTGCCATTTGGCTTCAATTTCATTGGAATTGTACTTCATCTTCATCGTTTTTAAGAAGTTGCAAAATTACGCATTCTCAAAAGACTACAAAAACCTTAAAGCTGCTTTCTTGCTTTAAGTTCTTGAGGTAATAAGCAATAATAGGTGAAAGCATTTATCGGAGTAGGGATATTAAGTAGTTTCCCTTGTTCGACTATATAGCCATTAAAATTCTGAAGTTCGCTAGGTTTACCTTCCATAATATCACGTTGCATAGAAGCAGTTGTATTGTAATTCATTCTATCAACAATAGCAATTGCACCTTCAATATGCTTTTCATCTAAAGGTATTTGCTTCGCATTAGCTATAGCTTTAATTTCTTGAGCTGTTTGATATAATAATTCTCTAAGGTTTTCATTTGCTCTCATAACACCAAAAACAGAACGTGTTATTGCACCTAATCCACTTACTGAAGCAATAAATAAAAACTTTTTCCAGATCTCTAATTGAATATTTTCTGCATGAATACTTTTAAAACCTGCTTTATCAAAAACAGTCTTTAGTTGTTGCATTCGTTTTGTTTTGGAGTTGTCATATTCACCAAAAATAATCTGAGGTTCGTATTCAAAATGTGAAATAACTCCCGGAGATTCTATTTTACTTACAATTTTACACAATCCAGCTAAAACATTTCTTTTCGGAAGTATTGCTCTTAATCGATCTGCATTATCTGCCCCATTTTGTAATGGTAAAACCATTGTGTTTTCTGATATCACAGATTTTGATTGTTTTGCAATAGCTTCAATTTGCCAAGATTTAACTGCTAGAAGAATTAAATCTACTTGATCAATTTCAAAAACGGACTCAATTGTTTTGGGATATATTTTAAAATCGCCATCAATACTTTTTATCTGCAATCCATTAGCGTCAATAGTTTTTTTGTTTGCTCCACGAACTACAAATGTGACATCAAATCCTGCTTTAGCGAGCTTCCCTCCAAAAAAACCACCAACGCCTCCTGCTCCAATTACAACAATATTCATGTATTTTAGTTATAAATGATTAGAGTTTAAAGATACTTTTATATTTTTACCTCAACAACTTCTATTTATGAGTTCATCTTTTGAAAAACATCAAAAACGCAGATTAATATCATCATACTTTTCCGTAGTGATAAGTATTTCTCTTGTTCTTTTCTTATTAGGGTTATTAGGTATGTTAGTACTTAACGCTAAAACAATCTCAGATAACTTTAAAGAGAAAGTGGTTTTGACCATTTATTTAAATGAAACTGCAAAACCTGTGGAAATTGAGCAACTACAAAAAAGTCTTAGTTTAGCTCAATATGTAAAAAGTGCAATGTATATCTCCAAAGAAGATGCCGCAGATTTTATGAAAGGTGAATATGGTGAGGATTTTTTAGACGATGTTGGTTACAACCCATTACAAAATTCAATTGATGTAAACCTTAAAGCAGATTTTGTGACTTCACAACGTCTGGATAGCATTTCTGAAGTGAATTTAAACAAGAAATTTGTTGACGATGTTCGTTACGATAAAGACCTTGTTTCTATTATGAACAGCAACGTAAAGCGCATAAGTTTTTGGGTTTTAATTATTAGTGCATTATTTACTTTAATTGCTGTGTTGCTTATAAACAGTTCAATACGTCTTGCTGTTTACGCTAAGCGTTTTACTATAAAAACCATGCAAATGGTTGGTGCAACTAAACAGTTTATAAGACGTCCTTTTGTATGGCGAAGTATTAAATTAGGTGTTATTGGTGCAATAATTGCACTTATAGGAATGGCAGTTGTATTGTATTATATAAATAGAACATTCCCTGAATTAAATCTATTACAAGACCAATTTTTAATTGTTGTATTATTTGTAAGTATCTTTTTAATTGGCATACTTATAACTTGGATTAGCACACATTTTGCTACACAACGTTTTTTGAATTTAAAGACAGATCAGTTGTATTATTAATTTATTTTATAAACTAAATCTTATATTTTTAGTTTATTTGCATTAAACAAATAATTAATGGGAGAACAAAAACGTAAACAAGACACAAAACCAAAATTTATCTTTGGTAAAAAGAACTACAAGTTCATGTTCATTGGGTTGTTATGTATTGCTATAGGATTTATATTTATGGCAGGAGGAGGAAATGATGATCCTAACGTTTTTAATCCAGAAATCTACAACTTTAGACGCATACGATTAGCTCCAACATTAATACTTTTAGGTTTTGGTATTCAGATTTATGCTATTCTTTTAAATCCAGACAAAACAAATTCCAATAAATAAATTCCATTTCACAATTTGGTTTTAATACATTTGCCTCGTGGATATTATTGATGCAATTCTTTTAGGTATTGTTCAAGGACTTACAGAATTTTTACCTGTTTCGTCTAGTGGACATTTAGAACTAGGGAAAGCCATTCTTGGTGATAATTCTGTTCCAGAAGAAAGTATGCTTTTTACAGTTGTGCTTCATTTTGCTACTGCCTTAAGTACCATTGTTGTTTTTAGAAAAGATATATGGACAATTTTAAAAGGATTCCTTCTTTTTAAATGGAATGAAGACACTCAGTTTATTTCTAAAATTGTGTTATCCATGATACCAGCAACTATCATCGGAGTATTTTTTGAAGACCAACTCGAACAGCTTTTTGGAGGAAACATTGTTCTAGTAGGTTTTATGCTAATTATAACTGGATTACTGTTGTTTCTTGCAGATCGCGCTAAAAACACAAATAAAAAAGTCTCATATGTTGATGCCTTTGTTATTGGTATTTCGCAAGCTATAGCTATGTTACCTGGAATTTCACGTTCTGGAGCGACAATATCGACTTCAGTATTATTAGGAAACGATAAATCTAAAGC
>JABDPN010000268.1 GCA_013042715.1 Flavobacteriaceae bacterium
ATTCTATTTAGAATCAGATCAGAATTGGGAAGTTTTAGTTATCTCATTTATTGGTTATAAAAACCTAGAAATAAAACTAGACAAAAAAGTTACTTACAATTTAAAACTCATTCTTACAGAAGAAGCAGCACAACTAGATGCAGTAGTTTTAATTTCTGGAAAACAACCTAAAAAGAACAATCCAGCAATTGATATCCTTAGAAAAATTTGGAGTCATAAACGAAAAAACGGTTTAAGAAAATTCAATCAATATCAATACGATAAATACGAAAAAGTTGAATTCGATATTAACACTATAGATAGCGATTTAATAAAAAGTAAATTGTTTAGAGGTATGGAGTTTGTTTTTGAGCAAGTAGATACATCTAGAGTTACAGGAAAAACCTATCTCCCAATCTTTATAAACGAAGCAGTTTCTAAAGTTTATGGAGACAATGTTATTAATAAAGAAAAAGCTGTTTTAAAAGGCAATAAAAATTCTGGGTTTAGCGACAATCAAGTGGTTATTGATTTTGTAAACGATTTGTATTCAGATTATGATGTGTACGATAACTACCTTAAGTTTTTTGATAAAAGTTTTGTTAGTCCCTTATCTAGAACAGGAATAAATACCTATAATTATGTATTATCAGATAGTGCATTTATTGATAACAAATGGTGTTACAACATAATCTATTATCCTAGGCGTAAAAATGAGTTAACCTTTAAAGGCGATTTTTGGGTTAACGATTCTACTTATGCTATTAAGGAAATAAACTTACAAGCCACAAAAAGTGCCAACATTAATTGGGTAAAAGAAATCTATATAGAACAAGAATTTGAAGTTCTAAATGACTCACTCTTCCTTGTTACAAGAGATTATATGATGTCTGATTTTGCGTTCAATAAAAAAGAAAAATCTCGAGGTGTTTATGGAAAACGTACAACTTTGTATAATAATTATAAATTCGATGAAGAAAAAGATGCTAAATTCTACGACGAAGAAGTTTACAATTACGATAAAGATGTTTACGATAGAGATGATGCTTTTTGGAATAACAATCGATTAGAAAAACTTAACAAAGACGAGCTTGGTGTTTACAAAATGTTAGATACACTCAAGACTGTAAAGAAATTTAAGAGGCTTTATAATATTGGCAGTATTTTATCCTCAGGTTATATAGAATTCCCGAGTCTAAAATTAGATTATGGACCAATATTTTCAACTTTTGGATATAACGAAGTAGAAGGTGTTAGATTACGAGCTGGTGGAAGGACTTATTTTGGAAGAAACGATTTATGGCGACTTGAAGGTTTTACTGCATATGGTTTTAAAGACGATAAGTTTAAATATGGAATCTCTGGGAAATGGTTACTCAACAAAAAGAACAGACTTATAATTTCTGGAGGAAATCGAAGAGACGTAGAGCAAATTGGTGCAAGTTTAACAACATCAACAGATGTTTTAGGAAGAAGTTTAGCATCATCATCTGTAGTAGGAACAGGTGCAAACGATAAATTAACCAATATAAACTTATCTACTTTAGCAGTTGAGATAGAACCTTGGCGAAATCTTATTTTTAGATTAGGTGGAAATTATAGAACATTAGAATCTGCATCACCAACTTTTAGTTTAGATTATTTCGACTCAGAATCGATATCTGGAATTTCTTCTGAAGTTAAGCAGTATGAGACAACATTTACAGTGTCTTATTTTCCAAAACGAAAAATGACAGGTTTTGGTGTAGAACGTTACGAAGCAAATGATGATTTTGCAAGACTATTTGCCCAAATAAGCGTAGGTGATAAAAGTATAATTAATAGTGATTTTAACTATACAAAATTGCAGTTCTCATACACGCAACCATGGCAAGTTGGAGGCTTTGGTAGGCTATATACAACTATAGAAGCTGGAAAAACCTATGGAGAAGTTCCCTTAGGTTTATTAAGCGTTGTACCTGGAAATCAATCTTATTTTTCAATATATAACACATTCTCGCAACTAGACTTTTACGAGTTTGTTACTGATACCTACACATCATTACATTTAGAACATAATTTTAACGGTCGATTCTTTTCTAGAATTCCAATACTTAGGAAATTGAATTTACGAGAAATTGTTAGTTTAAGAGGTGTTTGGGGAAGTATTTCAGATGAGAACAAAGCTCTAAATGCATCAGGTTTAATATATCAAGCTCCTTCAGATGAAATTTACTGGGAATATGGTATTGGTGTTGGGAATATTTTTAAAATATTCAGACTAGATTTTAACTTCAGAGGAAATTATCTTGATAGTCCAAATGCAAGAAAATTTGGTATAACAGGAACATTTGGTTTTCATTTTTAAGAGTTTATCATGCCATAAGTTTAAAATAACACAAACTACATCAGCAATAAGTTGTCAGAACCTAAGGTCTTTCTTACATTTGCAACCCAAAATTGAAATTTAAAAATATGAGCAAAAAGAAAAATATAACTTTTGATGTTTTAATTGAAATCCCAAAAGGAAGTAGAAATAAATACGAATATGATTTTGCATTACACAAAATTCGTTTTGATAGAACCTTGTTTTCATCAATGATGTATCCAGGAGACTATGGTTTTATTCCAGAAACTCTAGCTTTAGATAAAGATCCTTTAGATGTATTAGTACTTTGTACAGAACCAACATTCCCAATGGTTGTTGTAGAAGTAAGACCAATTGGTGTTTTCCATATGACAGACGAAAAAGGACCAGACGAAAAATTAATTTGTGTTCCTGTAGATGATCCAATTTGGAATAAAAGAAAAGATATTTCAGATATTAATCCACATCGTGTTAAGGAAATAGAACACTTCTTTCAAGTATACAAAGATTTAGAAGAAAAGAAAGTAGATGTTGGTGGCTGGGGAAATGCTGAAGAAGCAATTAAAATTTACAATGAATGTGTAGAACGCTATGAAAATAGCGAACATAAAAAGAAACGTACTTTTACTATATAGATAAATATATTAATTTACCATTTTAACCACTTTTTAATATTAAAAAGTGGTTTTTTTTATCCTAGTTTTTACTATTTTTAGCAAATCCGAAAAATTAACCAATTATATAAAAACTAAAAAATGGAATTATTTGTAAAATTTTTACCACTCTTTGGAGTCTTAGCATTACTATTTGTATTTGTAAAAAACGTTTGGGTATCTAAGCAAGAAGTGGGTAATGAAAAAATGGCAAACATTGCAAAACACATTGCAGATGGAGCTATGTCATTCTTAAAAGCTGAATACAAAATCTTATCAATTTTTGTAATAGCTGTAGCAATCTTATTATACTATAAAGGGAACGCAGAAGAAGGTTCTCATGGTATGGTAGCAGCTTCATTTATCGTAGGTGCAATTTGTTCTGCTTTAGCTGGATTTATAGGTATGCGAGTGGCAACAAAAGCAAATGTTAGAACTACACATGCAGCTAGAAAATCGCTTGGAAAAGCTCTAGAAGTTGCCTTTGCAGGAGGTTCAGTAATGGGATTAGGTGTTGTAGGTTTAGGTGTACTTGGCTTAAGTGGCCTATTTATGATATATCAATGGATGTGGCCAGAAGAAGCCATTACAATGGTTCTAAATGTATTATCAGGATTTTCCTTAGGAGCATCTTCTATAGCCTTATTTGCACGTGTTGGTGGTGGAATTTACACTAAAGCTGCAGATGTTGGAGCAGACCTTGTTGGTAAAGTAGAAGCTGGAATTCCAGAAGATCATCCTTTAAATCCTGCAACTATTGCAGATAACGTTGGTGATAATGTTGGTGATGTAGCTGGAATGGGAGCAGATTTATTTGAGTCTTTTGTAGGTTCTATTATAGGTACTATGGTTCTAGGAGCTTATATCCTTACTCCAGATTTTGGAGGTTTAGGTGCTGTATATTTACCATTAGCTTTAGCTGCTGTTGGAATTGTAATGTCAATTATTGGAACTTTCTTCGTTAAAGTAAAAGAAGGAGGTTCACCACATACAGCTTTAAATATTGGTGAATTTGGTTCTGCTGGACTGATGGTTATTGCTTCATGGTTTTTAATTAAAGAATTTATTCCAGCTGAAATAGAAGGATTACCATTTGGTTCTTGGGGCGTTTTTATGGCAGTTATAGCTGGTTTATTAGCTGGTTTGGCTGTGGGTAAAATAACTGAATATTATACAGGAACTGGAAAAAAACCAGTAAGAAATATTGTAAGACAATCTGAAACTGGAGCTGCAACCAATATTATTGCAGGTTTAGGTGTTGGTATGATGTCTACAATGATTCCTATTCTTTTAATTGCAGCAGCAATAATTATATCTCACCACTATGCAGGTTTATATGGTATTGCTATTGCTGCAGTTGGTATGTTAGCTAATACAGGAATTCAACTGGCTGTTGATGCTTATGGACCAATTTCTGACAATGCTGGTGGAATAGCCGAAATGGCGGAATTACCAAGTGAAGTTCGTGAGAGAACTGATAAGTTAGACGCTGTTGGAAATACCACTGCTGCTATTGGAAAAGGATATGCTATTGCATCTGCAGCTTTAACTGCATTGGCATTATTTGCGGCTTTCATGAAAACGGCAAATGTACTAGCTATTGATGTGTCGCAACCAAAAATTATGGCTGGATTGCTAGTTGGTGGTATGCTGCCATTTGTTTTTTCTTCTTTATCTATGAATGCTGTTGGTAGGGCAGCAATGGCAATGATTGAAGAGGTGCGTCGTCAATTCAAGGACATTCCTGAGCTTAAAGCAGCATTAGAAGTGATGAGAAAGTACGATTCTGATATGTCAAAAGCATCTGATGCTGATAGAAAAATATTTGATGCTGCTGATGGTGTAGCTGAATATGATAAATGTGTTGAAATTTCTACTAAAGCATCCATTAGAGAAATGGTATTACCTGGTTTATTGGCAATTGCTGTTCCAGTAGTTGTTGGATTTATTGGAGGTGCAGAGATGCTAGGAGGTTTATTGGCAGGTGTAACAACTGCTGGTGTTTTGATGGCGATTTTTCAATCAAATGCTGGAGGAGCTTGGGACAACGCAAAGAAAATGATAGAAGAAGAAGGTCGTAAAGGTACAGAAGCACATAAAGCTGCTGTAGTTGGTGATACTGTTGGAGATCCATTTAAAGATACATCAGGTCCATCTTTAAATATCTTATTAAAATTAATGTCAGTAGTTGCCTTAGTTATTGCTCCAAGTATTGCATTATCTGGAGATTCTGCTTTAGCAAACAACAAAGAAGTTAACGTTTGGATAGATAAAGATGGTAACGAGCATGTAGTGGAAGGAAGAGTAGCTATGTTTAATGAAGAAGCTAAAAAAATGGTTGAAGTAAACATGGAAAAGAATGAGGATGGAACTGTTAAAGCAACAGTAATGACAACCGTTACTAAAGATGGTAAAACAACAACTGAAGAGAAAGTTTTTGAAGGTACTGAAGAAGAAGTACAAGCTCAAATTGTTGCTCTTGAAGGTGCTGAGGTTAAGGTAAAAAAGAAAATGGTAAAGAAAGTTGTTGAAGAGGTAGAAGAAACATCTCAAGAATAAAAACAATATATATTTCAAACAAAAAGGCTCACTTTATAAAGTGAGCCTTTTGTATTTCATTATAAATATTTCTAAAATAAACCGTGAATTTCTGCATCAATTCTATTAATAATATCTCCTAAATCTTCTGGATTGTCTACAAAATCTAGATTATCCACATCTATTATAAGTAGTTTCCCTTTGTTATAACCATGAATCCAAGCTTCATAACGTTCGTTTAATCGACTTAAGTAATCAATACTTATTGTGTTCTCGTAATCACGTCCACGTTTATGAATTTGATTAACTAAATTAGGTATAGAACTTCTTAAATAAATTAATACATCTGGTCCTTTAACAAGCGATTCCATAAGTTCGAATAAAGACGAGTAGTTTTCAAAATCTCTATTGGTCATTAATCCCATTGCATGTAAGTTAGGCGCAAAAATGTAAGCATCTTCATAAATCGTACGATCTTGAATAATATCTTTTCCACTATTATGAATTTGTAATACTTGACGAAAACGACTGTTTAAGAAATAAACCTGAAGATTAAAACTCCAACGTTCCATCTGGTTATAAAAATCGTCTAAGTAAGGATTGTCTACAACATCTTCTAACTGTGCTTCCCATCTATAATGTTTTGCTAGTAATTTAGTAAGGGTTGTTTTTCCCGCACCAATGTTTCCTGCAATTGCTACATGCATAATTTTTAATCGTTTATTAGTTGGTATTGATTAAGATTTTTACCATCGTAAATATACAAGGTTTCATTGGTTACAAAAAACTGACTTATTAACAATTCAGGAATATTTAATTCTGTAATATTAGCTTGGTTATTAACTTTATAGTAGATTTTGTTGTCTTTTAAAAGGTAGATGTTTTCTCCAGAAGAATGAATGGTTTCAAAATTTTGGTTCTTTTCTTTTGAAATAAGCGAACCTAGATAATTAAACGTGTAAATATATTCTGAAGTCAATAACCAACAATAATTGTAATTACTACTAATGTCTAATACGTCACCTTCTATTGGCAATGTTTCAGCCTTTGTTTTATTATTTAAGTAGCTAAATAATTCTAATTGTAGAGTATTGGTATTAAATATCCAAAGGTCATTATCAAAAGCAGCTGCAACATGACTCACTTCTCTAAAAGGCGAGATAAGATTGAAATCTATTTTGTTTATTTCAGCTAGTCTATTATCCAATAAAATTACAGTATTGAAATCTTTATAAAACACATTAATTTTTAACGGATTAAACGTGTTTACAGAACTTATAGTTCCTAATTGAACATTAGAATATTCTAAAATTTTTGATTGTTTTTTTTGAAAGAATATATTGTCTTTAATGTAATAAGTCGTGTCAAATGAATTAACTCCTACAACTTTATCTACATTAATTACTTTACTTGATATAAGTTTTGTGTCAATAGTGTTTTGACTAAAACCTAGAAATACTGATAATAGAAGAAAATAATTTATGATTTTCATATTGAAGTGAAAATACAAAAATCAGACCACTTTTAGCAAATTAATTTATAACCAAAACCTCTTACATTAACAATTTGTAGGTTTTCGTCTTGCTTAAGCTTCTTTCTAAGTTTTGTAATATAAACATCCATACTTCTCGCTGTAAAAAAATCGTCTGTTCCCCAAAGTTTAATTAAAATTTGAGATCTGTCTAAAACACTGTTTTTAGATTTTATGAGATGATAAAGTAAATGCGATTCTCTATGTGTAAGCAATACAGCTTTTTGGTCTTTAAATTGTAATAGTTGTTTTGGGAAATTAAATGTGAAATCACCAAATTTCAAGATGTCACTTGTTTTTTGCAGACCTGTTCTGTTAAGCAAATTGTTTATTCTAACAATGAGCTCTTCCATACTAAAAGGTTTTTTAAGATAATCGTTTCCACCAATGGTAAAACCTTCTACAACATCTTGCGTTTGTGATTTTGCAGTTAAGAATATTATTGGAATGGTCTCGTCTTCCATTCTAATTTCTTTAGCAAGTGTAAAACCATCTTTTTTTGGCATCATGACGTCTAAAACAAGAAGTTCAGGTTTTAAAGTCTTGTATGTTTGATAAGCTTTTTCGCCATTTTCGCAAAGCAAAATTTTAAAGTTTCTCGTCTCTAAACTTTCTTTAATTATTTGCCCTAATGCAGGTTCGTCTTCTGCAAGTAATATGGTTGTTGATTTAGCCATTTGGAATTGAAAGTTTAAATATAGTACAATCTTTTTCTAGTTTTATACTTATTGTACCATTGTGTTTCTCAATAATTTTTTTGCTGTAATACAACCCAATCCCAAAACCTTTTACATCGTGAGTGTTTCCTTTTGGAACGCGATAGAATTTCTCAAAAATCTTTGTTTTGTTGGCTTCAGAAAGTGTTGTGCCATTATCTTTTATTGAAATTTTTATTAACGAAAGATTATGATCTAAAGTTATCTCAATGTTTTCGCCACCATATTTAACTGCGTTATCAATAATATTATTTATGGCATTGTCCAAATGAAAAGCATCACCATTTATAATAATCTCTTTCTTAGGATGACTAAAGCTAATCTGTTTATCTGTAGCTAATTGATGTTTTTTTACGATTGTTTCAATTAAGCTATTAAGCTCAATATCTTCTTTATTTAACTGCAGATTTTCACTATCCAAAGTCGCAGTTTCCAGAAGTTTTTCAACCATAAGATTGAGCTTACTAAGCTGATTGGTAGAAATATCTAAATAATTTTTGGTTTTCTCTTTATCATCAATAACATCAAAATCCTTTATGCTTTCTAATGCAACACCAATAGTGGAAATAGGAGTTTTAAATTCGTGTGTGATATTACTAATTAAATCGTTTTTAACTTCAGCCAATTGTTTTTGATCTCGTATTATTTTTAATAAGTAAAATAGACAACTTATAACTGCTATAACTAACAATGTAGACAAAAATATACCTCCTAAAATGCGTTTTAGAATAGTTTGAGTTTCATTTGTGAAACTTATTTTTAGCGCACTGTTTTTTGGTAAAAAAATAGATTTTGAAAACGTGTTTAGTAGCAGTTTGTCTTGGTTAATTTTTTCTTTTTGAATAAATAATTTTGAAGGACTAAATTGCTTTATACTATCGTTTGGAGCTTTAAAAGTTAGTTTATATTTTATATTTAACTGTTTCCTTTTTAGTTCGTTATTTAATAAACTATCTACCTCTTTAAGTATAAGTGCATCATTATTAATAGAAATTACAACTTTAGATGTAAGCAAGCCTATTTCTTTTATGTCTGGAAGACTTTTCGATTTAAGTTTATTGATAACAGAATCATGATTATGAAATGGTTTACTCGTTATGTCTAGCATCATAGAATCTGCATTTTTCCCTCTTAATACAGTAACACCTTCTAATTCTGAAACATCTATACTATCTAAGTTTTTAAATTCTTTTTCAGCTTCATCAATTTGACCAATTAATTCTTGAAATTTACTACCCTCATTAAAAACACTCTCACCAATATTGCCTTCAAAAGCAAATCCAACAGTTGTTCTTTCGGCTAGATTAGCATAATAGTCATCAACTGCTTTATCCAAGCTTACTTGTACATCGTTAATTAGTTGCTGTTTATTGGTTTTATAGTTTTTATAATTCCAATAGACTTGAATTGTAATAGTACTAAGAATTACAATTAAAATAGTATATAATAGCCACCTGTAATGGTTCGTGTTCATAGTTCAAAAGTAGAGGTTAAATCCATTAAAAACCAATTGGTTAACACTAGTTAACACTAGTTAACTTAAAGATTGATTCAATCCTAGCATATTTGTAGTGTATTTAACACTATAAAATTAAAATTATGAAAACAATTTCAACAGTATTAGCTATTTTTATTTCAGCATTTGTATTTGGTCAAACAGATTCGGATAAAAACTATAAATTAGAAGATGTAAAAATTAGTATAGAAGTAAATAGTATAGAAGATATAGACAGTATCGACTTTAATAAAATTGAAACATTTCTTGAAGATCTAGGAGAAAACGAACCTATTTCTTTTGCAATTGTTTGTAGAAACGAGAGCAATACGGAAAAAGAAAAAAACGAATTAAAATTAAGCCTGTCAGGAAATTCTAATAATAAAGAAGCATTTATTAAACGCTTATCAAAAATGAAAAACGTAGCGATCAAATTCTATAAATAAACCATATTAAAAAATGAAAAAAGCACTATTAATATTAAGTCTATTATTTGTAGCAACAATTTTAAAAGCTCAGGATTTTCAAGGTGTTGCAATATATAAGACACACACCAAATTAGACATAAAACTCGATAGCACACAAATGGGAGGCGATATGCAAGAAAAGATGCTTGCAATGCTAAAAAAACAATTCGAAAAAACCTATAAACTTAATTTTAATAAAGAAGAGTCTATTTACAAAGAAGAAGAAAAATTAGAAGCACCACAACCACAAGGTATGGTAATGGTAATGGTTAACACTGGAGGATCTGATGTGTTATACAAAAACACAAAAGAAAACAGATATACAAGCCAAAACGAATCGTTTAGCAAGATATTTTTAATTCAGGATGAACTAAAAAAAGTAGATTGGATTCTGGGTAGTGAAACCAAAAATATTGGTGATTACACATGTTATAAAGCAACATTTAAACGTGAAGTTGAAGTTATTGAAAGCGGCATTAGTGTTAACAACGACAAAGAATTTGATGATGAAGTAACCACAGAAGAAAGAGAAATAATTGCATGGTATACACCTCAAATTCCAGTAAGCAATGGTCCTGAAAATTATCATGGATTACCAGGTTTAATTTTAGAAGTAAATGATGGAAATCAAAGCATTATGTGTAGTAAGATTATAATAAATCCAGAAAGCAAAATCAAAATTTCAGAACCAACTAAAGGCAAGAAAGTATCTCAGGAAAAATACGATGCTATTATGGATAAAAAAATGAAAGAAATGCAAGAACAGTATGATTCTGAACATCGTGGAAGAGAAGGCGAAACCATTGAGATTAGAATTGGCGGTTAATCTTTTTAAGAATACTTTAACGTATCACAATTAAACTTAATTTTACTTTGTTAGTCTAATACGTGTTAAAACATTAGTTTTAACATAAACAAAGCAACAACAATCTATGAGAATATCATTTAAGAATTTGATTTTCAGCGCATTAGCATTTGGTTTTTTCGCCTTAACTCATGCACAAGACTTTCAAGGTAAAGCAGTTTATTTTTCTAAAACCACTATGGATTTAGATAATTTTGGAAGAGGTGATTTAAGCGAAGAGCAGAAAAAAAGGATTGCAGAACGTATGAAAAGCATGTTTGAAAAAACATATATACTAACGTTCAATAAAACAGAATCCACTTACAAAGAAGAAGAAAAACTAGAAGCTCCAGGACAAGGAGGTTTTAGAATGATGATGGGAAATTTTACAGTAGGATTACAGTACAAAAACGTAAAAGAAAAGCAACTTCTACAAGAACAAGAATTCTTTGGGAAACAGTTTTTAGTCACAGATCAATTAGAGCCTTTAGAGTGGAAACTTGAAGGTGAAACCAAACAAATTGGACAATATCTATGCATGAAAGCTACTGCGATTAAACAAGTAGACAACATGGATTTTATGCAAATGCGTAGAAGACCTGCAAGAGACGAGAAACCAGAAGAAAAATCAAAAGACTCTACTAAAACAAACAATCCATTAGATGAGATTGAAGTTCCAAAAGAAATTGAAGTGGTTGCGTGGTACACACCTCAAATTCCTGTAAGTCAAGGACCAGGAGAGTATTGGGGACTTCCAGGTTTAATTCTTGAAATTAACGAAGGACGAACAACTGTTTTGTGCTCTAAAATTGTTTTAAATCCAGAAGAAAAAGAAGAATTGAAGATACCATCCAAAGGAAAAGAAGTCACAAAAGAAGAATACAACGATATTATGCAGAAGAAAATGAAAGAAATGCAGGAGATGTATCGTGGGCAAAGAGGTTCTGGTGGAGGCATGCGCATGAGACACTAATCAGTTTTTAAATCAAAATTTCAGAAATGAAAAACATAATCACTACAGTTTTACTATGTGTAGTTAGCATAACCTTTGCTCAAGTTAAAGTAGAAGGTTTTGTAAAAGACAGCATTGGAAACCCATTAGAACTCGCTAATGTTATTGCTATAAATAAAGCAACAAAAATGCTCGATTCCTATGGTATAACCAACGATCAAGGAAAGTATAAACTTAACCTAAAGTCTAATACAAATTATACCATTCAAGTAAGTTATATTGGTAAGAAAACTGCTAATGTTGAGCTGCTTACACAAGAAGAGAATATCAATAAAGATTTTGCTCTTAAAAACGATAATTCTTTAGATGCTGTAGAACTCACATACGAAATGCCAGTTTCTGTAAAAGGAGACACTTTAGTTTATGATGCAGATTCCTTTAAAACAGGAACAGAACGTAAACTGGAAGATGTACTTAAAAATTTACCTGGAGTTGATATTAACGACGATGGTGAAGTAGAAGTAGAAGGGAAAGTTGTATCTAAGGTTATGGTTGATGGTAAAGACTTTTTTGATGGTGATTCAAAACTCGCTACAAAAAATATTCCGTCTAATGCTGTAGATAAAGTTCAGGTGTTAAAAAACTATTCAGAGGTTAGTCAGTTAAGTGGTGTAACCGACAACCAAGACAACATTGCAATAAATATTAAACTTAAAGAAGGAAAGAAGAAATTTTGGTTTGGAAATATAACTGCTGGTGGAGGAACTTCAGACAATGATGCACTTTACCTCGCACAACCTAAACTGTTTTATTACAGTCCCGAATACAGTATTAATTTTATTGGCGATTTAAATAATATTGGTGAAGTCGCTTTTACCAGAAGAGATTATTTTAAATTCTCTGGAGGATTCAGAATGCCTAGTCGTTCTAGTGGAACTAGTATTAATTTAGGTGATAATAGTCTTGGGTTTTTAACGTCTCAAAACAACAGAGCTAAAAACATAAATACCAAATTTGGAGCTGCAAACTTTAGTTGGTCACCAAAAAAGACATTAGATATTAGTGGTTTTGCAATATTCTCTAACACCATTACAGATTTACAAGAAAACAGAACTGTGCAGTATACCAATCCAGATCTTGGTATACCAGACGAATCTACTGATAACAACACTGCACAAAGAAGTGATCTAGGAATGATTAAGTTGTCTTCTAAATACAAACCAAATCCTAATAATCAGTTAGATTATGATGTTTTAGGAAGATTATCAAAAGAAACACAAGACCAAAACTTTTTTTCTTCAGTAATTGGTGACATAGACCAAAATGAAAAAACAACGCCTTACAGCATCAATCAAAATGTAAACTATTATTATACACTAAACGATAAAAATATTTTTGCTTTTGAAGCACAACATCTTTTAAAAGATGAAGATCCTTTTTACAATGCCATTTTAGAGGACAAAGACAACTATGAAAGCACTGCTATTGTTTTAGGCCTTGATGGCGCACAAATGGATTATAATATTGCTCAAGACAAAAGAGTAAAGTCTAACCAACTAGATGCTAAACTCGATTACTGGAATGTATTAAACACCAAAAGTGATATTAACTTCACTTTAGGAACCATTTTAAGTAATCAGAAATTTAATTCTGAAATCTTTCAGTATTTGGATGATAATTCAGAGTTTAGCCCTACGCCAACAATTAACGATGGTTTAGATCAAAACGATATTAACTATAACTTTAGTGACGTTTATTTAGGGCTACACTATAGATTGAAGTCTGGAATTTTCACTTTTTCTCCCGGAGTATCTGCACACGCTTATAGTGCTGTAAATAATCAGTTTTCAGAAAAAACAACCGATAATTTTTTTAGAGTTTTACCAGATTTTAATATGCGCATGCAATTAAAGAAAAGCGAACAGATTATTTTAAACTATCGTATGCAAACACAGTTTACAGATGTTAATAGATTTGCACGTGGTTTGGTATTAAATAATTACAATAGCTTGTTTGCAGGAATACCTGATTTAGAGAGTGCAACATCACATAATGTAAATCTGTCTTATTTTAGTTTTAATATGTTTAATTATACAAATGTTTTTGCTAATATAAATTATAACAAAAGTATTGATAATATTAGAAACAGCAGTGTTTTTGAACCTGGAAGTGTGGTACGGATTGGGATACCTTTTAATTCAGATTTTGCAGACGAAAGCGTCAATGTAAATGGGAGATTTCAAAGAACGCTCTGGGGAAAACTTAAAGCTACATTAAATGGTAATTTTAGTTATTCTAAATTCAATCAATTTATACAAGGTAATCGCTCAGTAAACGAGAATTACTCACAAACTTACAGAGCACGCTTTCGGACTAATTTTAGAACAGCACCAAATATAGAAGTTGGCTATCGCTACACATTACAGGATAGCGATCAAGGTTCTAATGTAATAAAATATTATACTAAATCGCCTTCTGTTGAGCTTGATGCTCTAATAGCAAAAAAGTTCACGTTTAGAACAGATTACACGTATAATAATTTTAGTGACGAAAACAGTACTATTAATAAATTCGAATTCTGGAATGCTTCGCTATCGTACAGAAAAGACAAGGATGCGAAACTGGAATACGAGATCAAGGCGACAAACTTGTTAAATACCTTATCTGAAAACACAAGTAGTTCTGGAGCTGTTTCTGTAAGTGCTACAGAATATTATATACAACCCCGTTATATTACCTTAAGATTACGATACGAATTGTAAAATGTTTATTTCAAGCTATATAAAAATTAAAGCTTTCAATTTTTGAAGGCTTTTTCTATAGTCGTTTATCGTTTCGTATATGATTTCTTTGCGTATTTAAGCATTAAATTTAGCAAATAAATCACAGATAGAAAATCCGCGAGGATTTTCATAAGTAAGCTAGTACTAGCAATTGATTATATACGGTGTTGTGCTTTCGTTTTTATTCTATTCTAACCCAGGTTTGTGTATAATTTGTTTCGTCTTCAGTAAAATCAATCGTTAGATTTTCTTGAGAATCATTTATCGAGAAATCAAAAACAAATTCATTATTTTCTTCATCAATAAATAATATGGTCTGATTATCAAGGGTCACTTCAAATGTGCCACTGTTCACTAAGCCTTGTGAGTTAGTATAGGTTAAATAACCATTTCTATCTGTAATAACATCATCTGGATCAAACTCTAAAAACTCGCAACATCTTGGAATCATATCTGAAATATTTCCATTGAGAATTTCATCTTGTATTTCCCATCTCCCCAATAAATCAGTGGTATCTAGGTTGTCAAATAGTGCTGGATCATCACTTTCACATTGAAAAGCCATTAATAAAGGTGTTAAAAATAAAAACATTAAGTATTTCATAAATTTTAATTTTTCAACTAATTTAATTCAATTCTATAATTGAATTGAATTCTTAATGTTCTGAAATTATTAACATAAAGTTAATTTTCAAACTTGGTGATAATGAATTGAGTTAAATGAAGCACAACTTAAAGATAAACTCAGTTTTAATTGATTTTATCAACTTATAAACTAAGTTAATCTTTTTAAATCTTTAATTCAAGTCTAGTAAATGAGACTAATGCTACTTTAAGCTATGTAAATAAATCATTTTAAGTAATTAAGCTAATCATGATAATGTTAATTTATTTACAAAATAGATAAGAATGTTTAATAAAAAATTATATTTGTTAAACAATATAAATTAATTAGCATCAACATTATGAAAGCAACAGTATTAAAAATAAGCATTTTAGCCTTTGTCTTATTCTTTTCAACAGGTATGAATGCCCAGGAATTTCAAGGTAAAGCCTATTATTTTTCAAAATCCACAATGGACCTTGGAAATTGGGGAGCACGTTTTAGTGAAGCGCAAAAAAAACAAATTATGGCGCGTTTAAAAAACAGACTTGAAAAAACCTATGTGCTTACTTTTAACAAAGAAGAATCTCTATTTAAACAAGAAGAGAAACTGGATGTCGATGCGATGTCTGGAGCAACAAATTCTTGGGGTAAAAACTTTTCTCAAGGTAATCAATACAAGAATGTAAAGAATAACCAGCAAATTCAAAAACAAGAATTTTATGGGAAACAATTTTTAGTTAAAGATAATCTTCAACCTATAGAATGGAATCTGGGAACAGAAACCAAACAAATTGGAAACTACATGTGCTTTAAAGCTACAGCTACTGTTCCAACAACAGATTTAACTTGGTACGATTTTTCTTGGGATAGACTTAGAAACACAAACCAAGATCAATCAGATTCTAGCGAAGAAATTGAAGTTGATATGACAGAAATTGAAGCGTGGTACACACCACAAATTCCTGTTAGACATGGACCATCTGAATATTGGGGACTTCCAGGTTTAATTATTGAAGTTAGTGCTGGAAATACAACCATGTTATGCACTAAAATTGTCATGAATGCTGACGAAAACGAAAAAATTGAAGCACCACAACGTGGTAAAGAAATTACCAAGAAAGAATATCAGACAACGATTACTAACAAAATGAAAGAGTTTAGAGATAATCGTGTGAGGAGACGAGGATAAAATTCTAAAAACTTCCACTTAAATCCAACTAACACATCATAAAAAATGAAAAGACTACTATTCATTTTAATTATCCTTGGCGTTTATTTTTCTGATGCTCAAATACAAATGAAAGGTGTTGTAACAGATAGTATTGGTATGCCATTAGAGCTAGCTAATGTTATTGCTATTAACCAGAGCACGCAAGATTTAAAGTTTAGTGTTACAAACGATAAAGGAGATTATAAACTTATCCTTAATAAGAACAGTAATTACAAAATTCAAATTAGTTATATTGGATTAAAATCTATCGAAGAATTTATTGAAACCAAAGAAGAATATATTTCTAAAGATTACAAGTTATATCCATTAAATATTTTAGATGCTGTCGAGCTAACTTACGAAATGCCAGTAACAGTTAAAGGTGATACCATTGTTTACGATGCAGATTCTTTTAAAACCGGAACTGAACGAAAACTAGAAGATGTACTGGAAAATCTTCCGGGAGTAGAAATTAATGAAGATGGACAAGTTGAGGTAGAAGGCAATGTGGTTAATAAAGTTATGGTTAATGGTAAGGAGTTTTTTGAAGGCGATTCCAAATTAGCAACTAAAAACATTCCTTCTAATGCTGTAGATAAAATACAAGTTTTAAGAAATTATTCTGAAGTTGGACAACTTCGTGGAGTAAGAAATAATCAAGATAACGTTGCTTTAAACATCAAATTAAAAGAAGGCAAAGAAAACTTTTGGTTTGGAAATGTAAATCTTGGAGCAGGTTCTGCTCCAGACGACGAACTCTATTTAGTACAACCAAAATTGTTTTATTACAATCCAAAATATTCCATAAATTTTATTGGCGATTTAAATAATTTAGGAGAACCAGCTTTAAACCGAAGAGATTTAAGAAGCTTTGGAAGTGGAGGATTTAGACCTCCAAGTAGAACCAGTGGAACAAACCTTAATCTTGGAAATAATAGTTTGGGGTTTTTAACCAATCAGAATAATGCCCTAAAAGTTGAAAACAAGCTTGGTGCTGCAAATTTTAGTTATTCGCCAAAACAATCTTTAGATTTTAGTGGTTTTGCTATAATTAATAGCAGTAAGATACTTTCTAAAAGAATCGCCTCAAACATATATACCAATCCAGAGTTAGGTATTCCAGATGAAGATACAGAACAAAACAATGTAGAACGCTCAGTCCAAGGACTTGTAAAACTTAGTACTACGTACAGACCCAATTTTAATAACCAATTGGATTACGATATACTAGGTCGATTCTCTAAAGACACACAGGATCAAAATTTGTTTTCTTCAGTTTTAAATAGTACAAATCAGTATGAAGAAGCAACACCTTTTAGTATTAATCAGAACTTTAATTACTATTACACATTAAACGAAACCAATATTTTTGCTTTGGAAGCACAGCATTTAATAAGTGATGAAGACCCTTTTTACAATGCCATTTTATTTAATAATCCAGACAATAACGATGATACTGATAATGATGCTTTTGATAACACAGCAAGTGAGTTAGGGTTAAACAGAAGCTTAAACAATTATAATTTAGGGCAAGAAAGACGCATTAAGTCTAATCAATTAGACGCAAAATTAGATTACTACAATATTTTAAATTCTAAAAGTAATATTAATTTAACCTTAGGTGTTATTTTAAGTAGACAAGAATTTAACTCACAATTTTTTCAGTTATTGGATAATGGTAATCAATTTATCCCTACTTCAAGTTCAGTAGATTTAAATGGGAACCTATTAGACACAAATAATGATGCATCGTACAATTTTAGCGATATTTATTTAGGCTTTCACTATAGAGTTAAACTAGGTAAATTTACTATAACTCCAGGTTTTTCTTTGCATGCTTATGGGAATAAAAACAAGCAATTCGGAGAAACTTATCAGGATAATTTCTTCAGAATTTTACCAGATTTAGAAACACGAATTCAATTAAAAAACAACGAAAGTCTAACATTTTCCTATTACATGAGTAATAATTTTACAGATGTAACGAATTTAGCAAAAGGTTTGGTTTTTAATAATTACAATAGTATACAATATGGAGAACCAGAACTTCAGAATTCCTTATCGCATAACCTAAGGTTGTTTTACAGAAGTTTTAACCTGTTTAATTACACAAATGTTTTTGCAGGACTTAATTATTCAAAAAATATTGATAGAATAAGAGGATTAAACAATTTTGAAAATGTAATTAGAACAGGAACCTTTTTCAATTCTCCATTTGCTGACGAGAGTCTTTCTTCATTTGGTCGTGTTGAGAGAACATTTGGAAAAATTCGAGCGAGCTTAAGAGCAAACTTTAATTATAGTAAAAGTAATCAGTTTATTCAAGACACTAGAGCAGTAAACGAATCTTTTTCTCAAAACTATACTCCAGAATTAAGAACAAATTTTAAAGATTTACCAAATTTAAGATTACGTTATGGCTATAGTATTACTGATAATAACCAAGGAAACCGAAAAACAAAATTTATTACAAGTTCACCTTCTTTAGTTTTTGATGCTTATATGTGGAAATCGGTAACATTCAAGACAGATTTCACCTATACAAGACAATCTCAAGACGAAGGAGCAACAGAATCTTTTAGAACATGGAATGCTAATTTAGCATATAGAAAAGATAGAGACTCCAAATGGGAATATGAGATTAATGCAACGAATATTTTAGATATAGATTCAAGAGTAAGTAATGGAAGTTCTACAGTTTCTGTATTCTCTTCAGAGACTTTTATACAACCAAGATTTGTAACGTTTAGAGCGCGTTATACTTTATAGCTTAATTTCATAAATTCTGGATTCTTCTCCCCAAGGATGATAACCTTGTCCAATATACTTAAAGCCATATTTTTCATAAAATCCAATATGGTCAGTACTTAAATAAACGTATTCAAAACCAAATGTTTTGGAATCTTGTTTTGCTTTTTCTATTAGATGAGAGGCAAAAGCATTTCCTCTATGCTTTTCTTCAATAAACAATGCACAAATCCAAGGATATAAATCTCCTCTACTAATAAAATCGTTTGTGATAAGTCCAGCGCAGCCAATAATTTCATTATTTAATTCAAGTAAATACCATTGCGGTAGATTATCTCTTGCATTAATACTATGGCTGATGCAATCATCATAGATAATTGGAAGAACACTTTTCCAGCTATTCTGAAAATATTTTATAGCCTTGACTTTATATTCTGCATTTTCTCTAATAGAAATTATTTTCATTTTAAAGAGTAATAAGCAATAAACAATACTAAATAAAC
>JABDPN010000269.1 GCA_013042715.1 Flavobacteriaceae bacterium
TTTCTTTGCTTGGGGTATTCTGGAGCTTTCATTATGGGTATTTTACATTTTTTTAAAACACCTTGGAAAAATTCGATAATGCGGATTGTAGAAATAATAACGGTTCTTTCAATAATTATAGGGCCTATTTATATACTAATAAGCATTGGAAGACTTGATAGATTACATTACTTATTTTTGTATCCAAGAATTCAATCGCCAATTACTTGGGATATTTTAGCAGTTATAACAGCATTAGTTGGATGTTCAATCTATTTGTATCTTACTTTTATTCAGGATTTTGCAATATTAAGAGATAACAATGAAGGATTTCCAAAATGGAGACAAAAACTTTACAAAACTTTGGCAATTGGTTATCACGATACAAAATCACAACGAGAAAAATTGCATAAAATAACCAGAACCATGTCTGTGATGATTATTGGTTTGGCGATAATTGCCTATTCTGTTTTAGCATGGATTTTTAGTTTAACCTTACAACCTGGTTGGAATAGCTCAATTTTTGCACCTTACTTTATTGTAGCTGGATTATATTCTGGTGTTGGCGTAATAATTATTGCAATGTACTTGATACGTAAATTTTATAATCTCGAACATTATATAAGAAAAGTTCATTTTATTGGAGCTGGAGTCATTTTACTTGGTATTTCTTTACTTTTTGGGTATTTTACATTTAGTGAATATTTCTCCAGATGGTTTAGTCATAAAATACATGACACTAACTTATTAAATACTCTATTTAATAGATATTTCTGGATGTTTATTTTTGCAAATTATATTGGTGTATTAGTACCAATAGTCATTCTATTCTTTAAAAAACTAAGAACCATAAAATCCATAACTTTTGCTGCAGTTATTGCTGTGTTGGGTCTATGGTTTAATAGATATCTAATTGTGGTACCAACCTTAGAAACGCCTTACTTACCCATACAAGATAGTAGATCAGAATATATAACATATTCTGCAACATGGGTAGAATGGGCTTTAAGTTTTGCAGGTGTTGCAGCATTTATCTTATTCTTTATTTTATTAATGCGCTTAGTGCCAATTATACCAATGTCTGGGATAATTGATAATGAGAGAGAGGTTAAAGTAAGAAAAGTAATTAAAACTCAAAATTAGATATTATGAAATCAATATATATAGCAATCGTATTAGTTTTCTTTTTTGGGTTAAATACATTTAGTTATTCTCAATCAGTAGCAAAAAACTATAGAATGCTCTTTAAGTTTAATACTTTAAAACAAGAAGATAACTCTAGAGTATTGGAAGTTAGCTTTATTGCCAGAAACAAAAAAGATAGAAAAGACAAAGTTCCTGTTTATAATGCAGATATTAATTTTTATAATACTTTAAACGATGAACAAGTATTATTAGGTACAGTAAAAACTAACAACGAAGGTATTGCTAAAATTGTTTTGCCTTCAGATCAAAACTATTTAATAGATGAAGAAGGTTTCATAAATTTTCTAGCAGACTTTGAAGGCACAGATGCACTTAAAAGAAAAGACAGTGACCTTGTTGTTAAAGATTTATTTTTAGAACTTAATCTGGAAGAAATAGACAGTGTTAAAACAGTTTTAGTAAATGCATTTGTTCTAGACAGCTTAAAAATTAAGCAACCTATTGAAGAGGCAGATATAGTGTTTTCTGTTGGTGGAATGATATCTAGAATGCCAATTGAAGATGGTTCTATTGAAGATGGAACATATGAATTTGAATTTCCTGAAGGTATTAAAGGAAACAAAGAAGGTCATATAGATGTTTATGCATTTATTGAAGACCATGATGAATATGGTAATGTTCTAGCTAAGCAAACTAAACCTTGGGGAACTAAGCTAGAAATACAAGACAGTAACCTAAATAATAAATTATGGACAGATTTTGCTCCAATTTGGATGTATATTTTACTTAGTATATTACTTATAGGTGTTTGGGCTAATTTTGTGTATACCATTTTTAATCTTTTTAAAATCAGAAAAGAATGCAAACAACTTGATACCTAAAAAATATTTTTATTTAAAAATTTAATTTGGTATCATTTTTGAATTATATTTAACATTAACAATAAAGACCATAAACAAACATGAAAACATTTAAACTATTAATGATTATTGGATTTATTAGCTTTGGCTTATTATCATTCACTGCAATTCAAGATGAATGGGATGTTCCAGCTAAATACGAGAAAATGACTAATCCAGAAGATGCTTCAAAAGAAAACATTAGCATTGGTAAAACTTTATATGCTAAGCATTGTAAGTCTTGTCATGGTAAAGAAGGCTATGGAGATGGGCCAAAAGCAGACGAGGTTGATGGTAATTTAGGAGATTTCTCTACTGCAGAGTTCCAATCTCAGTCGGATGGTGAAATTTTTTACAAAAGCTATATTGGAAGAAAAGACATGCCAAACTTCGAAAAGAAAATGTCTGAAGAAGATGCTTGGCTAGTTGTTCATTACATGAGAACGCTAGAAGAATAAAACAAGAAAACTTTTAAACAAAAAACCCAAACAATTCGAATTGTTTGGGGTTTTTTGTTTAAATGCTAATTTTATTCTATAACTCTTTATAATATTCATGAGCCATTCTTGCACTTGTAAATTCTGGAACAACATCATCTATTCCCTTAAATACAACTTCTTGCCATTTCTCTGGATTGTCATAATACATTGGTATAACGACATTTTCTAAAAGATCATACAAGTTATCAGCGTCTGTTTTGTCTTGTTCCCAAACAGGCATATTATGATCTAATTCTGGTAATACGAAACAGTTTTTTCCATTCTTCTGGAATTCTGGAATCCAACCATCATTAATAGATACATTAACAGAACCATTCATAGCAGCAGTCATTCCACTTGTTCCTGAAGCTTCACGAGTAATTCTCGGTGTATTTAACCAAACATCTGAACCACATTTTAATTTTCTAGATAAGTCGATTTCATATCCAATTAAAACAGCTAGATTTGGTTTATGTTTTGTATAATGTACAAGATGATTAAAAATATCTATTGCATAATAATCGTAAGGATATGGTTTTCCTGCCCAAATTATTTGTACAGGATACTTAGCGTTAGAGATTAGTTTTTCAAACCTTTCCAAATCATGCAACAATAACTCTGCACGTTTATATCCTGCAAATCGTCTTGCCCAAACAAATGTTAACACATTTGGATCAAACATTTTCTCTGTTTGGTTTACTACTGTTCTAAACAATTCGCTTTTAAGTTCTAATTTTCTTTTTATATACGTTTTAGCATTTTTCTTTTCCCATGCTTTTCTTATTGTTTCATCTTGCCAAAAATTTTGGTTTTGAGCATTTGTAATAGGAATTATTTTACTTACACCTTTGTAATCTTTCCACATTTCATTAGCCACCTTTGCGTGTAACTTAGAAACTGCATTTGAGTTCTTTGCCATTCTTAAAGCAGAAACCGTATAATTTATAGAACCTCCATTTACAGATTCTTTAGCTAATTCTTTATCTGAAAGGTATTTACCAAAAAAGCCACATCTATTTAAATGTCTAGCGTCACGTTCTTCATTTCCAGCTTTTTCAGGTGTATGTGTTGTAAATACCATTTGCTCTTTCGTTACACCCTTATCCCTTAAGTAGTAAAAAGCAGGTAACGCATGACCTTCATTTAAATGATAAACTTCAGCTCCACCTAAAGCTTCAACAACTTTAGCTCCACCAATTCCTAAAACAATACTCTGTGAAACTCTAGTCATTTCATTTGCATCATACAAATGATTTGTTATAGTTTTAGAAAGGTAATCGTTCCCTTCAACATCTGTGCTTAACAAATAAATTGGAACAGTTCCAAAAATCTCAGGCTTAAGAATATATGCTCTTACCTTAACATTAGGATTATCATGAAGTTGAACTTCTACCTCAATTCCAGTGTCTTCAAGAAAATTATAAGCCTTTTCTACAAAATCAATTCTTAGAGTCTGATCGTCATTTCTAGCTTGGTCGTAATATCCATATTTCCATAACATGCCAATTCCAATCATGTTTTGCTTAAGTTCAAAACCAGAACGCATATGAGATCCAGCTAAAAAACCTAATCCACCTGAATAGATTTTTAAGGCTTGATGAATACCAAATTCCATACTGAAATAGGCAACTTTTTTATCGTATTCTTTTGCTGGCTTATAGGGATGATGCCATTTACTATATTTGCTTGTCATGTTAGATTGAATTTTAAAAAATAAAGCCCAAATTTAAGAATATTTAAAGCATAATCTTACTGTCATTCATCATAAATTTATAACTCAACTTATAATAATTAAAATCGCATGTTTTTATAAAATAAAATGTGGATATCACATTTTTTAGAACAATTATTTTCAATCTTACAAAAAACTATTGAAATCAGTTAGAATAATATTGTAAAATGAGATAAAAAATCAATTAAAAAACTTCGATTAATTATAAGTTTTTTCCTTGCCAAAGGTTATTTGTAGTTAAGTATTTATCAATTTTATCAACTAGTTCAAAGTTTTTTAAACCCCATTTTGGAGCAATTAAAAGGTCTTTAGGTGCTTCGCTTATAAAACGTTCTATTACAATATCTGGACGTAAATACGTAATAAATTCTGAAACCAATGCAATGTAATCTTGATATTTAAATAACGAAAATTGATTAGGAGTTGTTTTAAATTGATGACTCATTACAGACCCTTTTACAATCTGAAGATGATGTATTTTTAATGTATCTATTGGAAGTTTTGATAACTCTTTAGCATGATTAATGAAATCTTCATGAGTTTCATTTGGCAAACCTAAAATAATGTGTGCTCCTAAATGAAATGCCTTTGTAGAACATCTCTTTATTGTTGACTTTGTTTCCTTAAAAGTATGACATCTGTTTACATGATTTAAAGTGTCTTCATTAGTGCTCTCAACTCCAAACTCAAGAGCTATATATCTTTCATTAGACAATTTATCTAAATAATTAATAATCTCATCTGAAATGCAATCTGGACGTGTTCCTATAACTAAACCTACTACCTTATCAACACTAAGTGCTTCACTATATAGTTTTTTTAGTTCGTTAAAATCTCCATAAGTATTAGTGTAAGCCTGAAAATATGCTAAAAACTTATCATTCTTACCTTTTCTAGAAAAGAACGCTATACCTTGTTCTAATTGTTCTTTAATACTTTTTTGAGGTATACAGTAGTCTGGATTAAAAGTTTTATTATTACAGTAAGTACAGCCTCCATAACCTTTGGCACCATCACGATTTGGACAGGTAAAACCTGTGTCTAAAGAAATCTTTTGAACACGTTCTCCAAAGTTCATTTTAATAAACGAACTGTAATCTAAATAGCGTTTCCCATTAAACTTCAAAATAAAAATTTGGTTTATAATATATTTTAAAACAAAAATAATGTTATTATAATTGTATTTATATTTGAAATTCACGAAAAATTACAGAAACAATACTTTAATTTCACGATATAAAGCTATTAAAAGTCATTTCATCGATTTTTTTTTTTCTTTCTTTAATTATTCAATACTTTCATGAACATTAATTCATTCCTCCCTCATAATCAATAATTAACCAAAAATTAAATTATGAGAATTTCCTACTACAAATTATTGTTAATTTCTACATTGTTTTTCTATTCCAATGTAAATTCACAAAATCAAACTAATGCTCAAAGATTACAACAACTTCCTCCTGGGAATGAGCTACTTTTGAAATTTAATTCATTATCACCACAGGCAAAGTTAAAAGCAGAAAATTGGCTAAATAATTTTGACTTTCCAGATCAAGATTTTAAAAATATTGATATTGATGACGAAGGAGGAGTATTTTATTTTGATCCTATAAATAATAAAGACAATAAAA
>JABDPN010000023.1 GCA_013042715.1 Flavobacteriaceae bacterium
TTATCCTGAACCCAATTAAATATGGTTTCTGCTTTTTCTCTTTTGCTCTTCATGCCTTTAGTAATGTCTGCAGCAATAGAATATACTTTGTCTAAATCTTTGTTGTCTATTTGTTTTATAAGCGAATTGTACCACTTATACAAATCGGAAACATCGTTTAAAACTGTAATATTTTCACCATTTTGCTTGTAACTTTTTATATATGTAATTATGTGAGGCACTATGTATAAGTGGTCCTCGCTGTTTTCTTCACCTTGGTATTTTGAAACTTGTTCTGCAGTCCATGTATAGATATTTTTATTTTCAGATGTTTTTTTATCCAGAGTGATATTAACGTTATCTGTATTAAATGTTATGTAACCTAAGGTGACATTTTCAGGGAATTCTACACTTAGTTTAGCATGTTTAGTTGGTGCATAAGTTCCAAACCTAAACAAATCCATAAAATGCGGATCCTTAATGTCTATTGTATAATTAAGAAAAGTTTCAGCTCCTTTGTTAACAGCAGGAAAGGTGAAGTTTTTAGATTGTTGGTCGCTATAAAAAATGCCATTATCAAACTCATGTTTGGTTTCTATATAATCTACTTTAACTTTCTTGTTAGAATCTGCTATAACAGTATAAGCTTCAATATCTTTAATTTCACTAAAACTGTCAAAATGAATAATATCGTTTGCAAAATAAAGTTTGTTAGCTGTTAAGAACTTAGCATGTTCAGAGACTTCTTTTGATATTTTAAAATCACCATTAGACAGTTGAATAGAGATTTTATCATGTCGATTTAGGTAGACATAATCTTCATCTGTAAAGTTTTGACCCAAAAGAAAAATTGGTAAAAAGAATGCTAATAAAACGAGTTGTTTCATATTTTTTTTGATAAGGTTCAAAGATATATTTTTTTTGTTTTAAAGTTTTATATGTAAATCGTTAAAAAAATCAATATTTTTAACCAATCTAAAATCGTACCAAACATGACAATAAAGTATAATGAAGTTCATCATGAATTTAAATTAAACGATTTTCATTTTGATAAAGATGGTTTATGCGAAGTTGCCTATAGTTTTATAAAAGAAGGCGATTTTTTTGAAAAAGAAATGGGAGATTTTCTTTTAAACTGGATGGATGAACATGATTATATCTATGTCGAAACATCTGGTACAACAGGTAAGAAAAAGAAAATAAAGTTATCTAAACAAGCTATGGTTAATTCTGCCTTAGCAACTGGAAAGCATTTTAAACTAGAACCAGGAGATCGTGCTTTACATTGTATGCCAGCAAGTTTTATTGCAGGAAAAATGATGATGGTAAGAGCCATAGTTCTTGGTTTAAAAATAGATATTGTAACACCTTCTTCACACCCTTTTGAAGGTACTCTAAAAGATTATGATTTTGCGGCTTTAGTACCTTTACAATTACAGAATTCCTTAGAATACCTTGATAGAGTAAAAACATTAATTGTTGGTGGAGCTGCAGTTACAAGAGATCTGATAGATAAAGTTAAATATGCACCTTGTGAGATTTTTGAGACTTTTGGGATGACTGAAACCATCACACATATTGCAACTCGACCAATTAATAATCTTAATGGAAATGATTTACCACCCTTTACAGCTATGGAAGATGTTACCATTAGTACTGACGATAGAAATTGTTTAGTTGTAACAGCACATCATTTAAACGATGAAAAAATTGTGACTAACGATGTTATTAAAATGCACTCTGAAAACACTTTTGAGCTTATTGGACGTATTGATAACGTAATTAATACAGGTGGAATCAAGGTCTTTCCAGAACGTATTGAACGAAAACTGGATTCTATAATTCATGAGCGTTTTTTTATTACAGATCAGAGAGATGATGTTTTAGGTTATCGTGTGGTTTTGATTTTAGAATCAGATTCTGAAGTTATGGAAAATGTTGATTTTTCAAGTTTAGACAAATACCAAATTCCTAAAGCCATATTTACAGTCCCTAAGTTTGCTGAAACCGCTTCAGGTAAGATTAACAGACGTAAAACATTAGATCTCGTTAGAAAAAAGTACAACATTAAAAAACGTAAAAAGAATAAATAAACATCTAATATTTATTTATATTCCAGTAACATTTCGCACATTTTTGCAACTTATCACAAATACTTTATTTTATAATGATTGTAAACAGTTTAGTTTATTCATTTTAAGTTAACTATAAAAATTTAAACATATGAAATTTTTAAGAAACGTATTATCCACAATAGTTGGTCTATTTTTATTTTTTGTAATTGGATTCTTCTTATTAGCAATTTTAGGAGCACTTTTAGGCTCTTCATCTGAAGATAAAGTAATTGTAAAAGATAATTCAGTTTTAGAACTGAAACTGGATTTTACTATTAAAGATTACGCAGCAAAAACCCTTTATAAAGACTATCCATTTTTAAACGAATACGATAAAAACGGATTGTTTAATTTAATAGATGCTATTGAGTATGCAGCTACAGACCCAAAAATTAAAGGAATCACTATAGATAATAATTTTATTAGTGCTGGAGTGACACAAACTAAAGCCTTGCGTGATGCGCTTATAAATTTTAAAGCTTCAGGAAAATTTATAACAAGTTATTCAGATATCTACACACAAAAAGATTATTACTTAAACTCTGTTGCAGATACTATCTATATGAATCCAGTTGGCATGATGGATTTTAAGGGTTTGTACACAGAACGATTATACTATAAAGATTTTCAAGAGAAAACAGGACTTAAAATGGAAGTTGTTAGGCTTGGTGAGTACAAAAGTGCTGTAGAGCCTTATCTGGAGAATGAAATGAGTGACGCTAATAGAGAACAAATAAGTGCCTATTTAAATGGTATCTGGTCAGAAATAAAATCTGAAATTTCTGAAAGCAGAAACGTTTCTGTTGAAGACTTGAATACCATTGCAGATAGCTTATTGGCACGAACTGCACCTTTAGCA
>JABDPN010000272.1 GCA_013042715.1 Flavobacteriaceae bacterium
GTACTATGTGTTACATAGTAGTGTTTTTAACATTATTTAACAATTTTTAATAGTTCTCTAATGATTAATCTATATACCCTCGTTGAATATTTTGTCATGATTTTTTATTCTTCATAGAAAATGAAGAACGAAGAAATGGTAGTAAAGCCAATGAAACAAACGAACTTAATGTATTTGGATCTGTAAAAGAAGTGGCTAATTTTAATGCTAAAGATTTATACATTGCTATTTTTGGTGATATTACACACGTGACATTTCATTGAGATTTTTACTTAAAGTTGGTTAAGATTTGGTAGTTATAAATAATTAAATCTCATTACTTTTTGTAAATACTGATGCTAGGTCAAAGCTACTTCATGAACATCATTCACCTTTAAAATTTAAAAAAGAAAAGCCAGCAATAAGCTGGCTTTTTTATACATTAAGTATTTTAAGTCTATTCTAGACAAGCAATAATTGCTTTAGAATTGGATTTGTTTTCAATTTTTGGAAGCTCATCTTTGGTGTTTAATCCCAAATCAATGTCTTCTTCAATTTCGACTAATTCAACTTTACTCCAATCTATATCGTACATACCTTTTTGAGCATTAAAACGCTCTGGTAAATAATTTTTAGTATTGAAATTGATTTCTACATCTTCTTCAACTTCAATTACTTTAAGGTCTTCAATATTCAAATTTTGATTGGTAACAATAAAATCTTCAAACATGATTTGTTCTAAATCAAATAATTCGTTTTCAAGATTTATATATTCCAAATTCAAACTTGAATGTTCTTCTTCTGTAAATTGCGTTTTAGCATTTATATTTAAAGCTAAAAACATACTGAATATAATAACTAAACGTTTCATAATATTTTTGGTTTTTTAATTTGTTTCGTTTACATAATAGACTATTAGAAACCTCTTTTGTTACGTTTGTTTAGAAATCTTTAACACATTAATATGCGTTTTTAACACTAATTGATGTTATAGATATTTTAACTAATAATCCTACTGTATTTTCATTCATAATCTTAAGAATTCGTTAAAGTCAGGCACTTTTTTTTACGAAAATCAAAAAGTCCTAATTCTATTCCTTAATTTCACCTCCAAATAACCAATAAATTATATATATTTTGAAACATTCTTCATTAAAAGTATTGCTTTTAGCGTTTCTGCTTATAGCAACATCTTGTAACACATCAAAGAAAGCTGCAGAAGCTGAAGCTGCAAAAAAAGCTGCTGCTGCAAAAGCAAAACCAAAACCCAAAAAAGGAGACATACAACCTTATAGTAAGGTTGTAACAAAAGATGCTAAAACAGACGATGGTTTGTTTAAGGTGCATGAAATAGACGAAAAGTTTTTATATGAAATTCCAGATTCTCTTTTTGAAAGAGAAATGCTTATGGTAACACGTATTGCAAAAACTGCTTCTGGAATTGGTTTTGGAGGTGGAAAACAAAACACAAAAGTATTGCGTTGGCAAAAGAAAGGGAAAAAAGTTGTACTTAGAGTAGTATCACACTCTGTAGTAGCTTCAGATTCACTTCCAGTACACGAAGCTGTTGTAAACTCAAATTTTGAACCTGTTTTATATACGTTTCCAATTAAAGCGTTTAGTAAAGACTCCACAAGTACAGTTATAGATGTTACAGATTTGTTTGCTAAAGATGTAAAGGCTTTAGGCTTACCATCATTTAGAAGAAAACAATATAAAGTCTCAAGACTAGAATCAAATAAATCGTATATAGAAACCGTTAAAAGTTATCCTTTAAATATTGAAGCGAGACATGTAAAAACATATGCTGCTGGATCACCTCCTTCAAACTCTAGCACTGGCACCATTTCAATAGAAATAAATAATTCTATGATACTTCTTCCAGAAGAACCAATGAAACGTCGCTATTTTGATGAACGTGTTGGCTGGTTTGCAAGAGGGCAAGTAGATTATGGTCAAGAAGATCAACGCAGTAAAACATTAACGTTTTTGGACAGATGGCGTTTGGAAGTTAAAGATGAAGATATCGAAAAGTTTAAAAGAGGTGAACTTGTTGAGCCAAAAAAACAAATTGTTTATTACATAGATAGAGCGACACCAGAAAAATGGCGTAAATACATTAAACAAGGTATAGAAGATTGGCAAGTTGCTTTTGAAGCTGCAGGATTTAAAAATGCCATTATTGCAAAAGATCCTCCAACTCCAGAAGAAGATCCAGAATGGACTCCAGAAGACGTACGTTATTCTGTTGTTCGATATTTAGCGTCTCCTATTCCTAATGCTAATGGACCACACGTAAGTGATCCAAGAAGTGGAGAAATTTTAGAAAGTGATATTAATTGGTATCATAATGTCATGTCGCTATTAAGAGGTTGGTTCTTTGTTCAAACTGCTGCAATTAATCCTGATGCTAGAAGTCCCGAGTTTAAAGACGAAGTCATGGGACGCTTAATTCGTTTTGTGTCTTCACACGAAGTTGGACACACATTAGGATTACCTCATAATATGGGAAGTTCTTCTGCTTATAAAGTTGAAGATTTACGTAGTGCAGAATTTACTAAAAGGAATGGTACTGCCCCATCTATAATGGACTATGCACGTTTTAATTATGTTGCACAACCAGGAGACGAAGGTGTAGCGTTAATGCCAGAAATTGGTGTTTATGATAAGTATGCCATTTCTTGGGGTTACAGACCAATTATAGATAAGACTGCTGAAGATGAAAAAGAAACTTTAAACCAATGGATACTTGAGCATGCTGGAGATCCACTTTACAGATTTGGACATCAACAAGCTGGTGATGTAGTCGACCCAAGTTCTCAAACCGAAGATTTAGGCGATGATGCAATTCTTGCAAGTACATACGGAATTAAAAACCTACAACGTATCGTTCCTAATTTAATTGAATGGACAACTGAAGCAGGAGAAGATTACGACGATTTACAAGAAATGTATGGTCATGTAATATCTCAGTTTAACCGTTATATGGGTCACGTTTCTAACAATATTGGAGGTGTTTACGAGCATTACAAAACTGCAGATCAAGAAGGTTCTGTTTACACTTATGTAGATAAAGATCATCAAAAAGATTGTTTAAATTTTGTAAGCAAGGAATTGTTTGAAACTCCAGATTGGTTAATTGATAATAACATCTTTAGCAGAATTGAATATTCTGGATCTGTTGAGCGACTAAGAAGTTTACAAGTACGTTCTTTAAACAATATTCTTAGCCTTGGTAAAATGGCTAGAATGATTGAGAATGAAACCCTTAATGGAAATTATGCTTACAAACTTACAACTATGATGCGTGATTTAAGAAATAATGTTTGGAGTGAATTACGTACAGGAAGAAAGATTGATACTTACAGACGTAACTTACAACGTGCACATATTGACAGATTAGGTTATTTAATGACTGCTAAAAACCAATCTAAGTTTAGAGGTAGTCCTTATGTTAAAACTACTGCTGTAAACACAAGTCAGTCTGATATTAGAGCTGTTGTACGAGCAGAATTAAAAACGTTAAAACGTCAATTACAATCTGCTGGTGGAGCTGATACTTTAAGCAGAATCCATATTCAAGATGCTATTGAACGTATAAACGATATTCTAGATCCTAAATAATTCTTAAAGATAGTTTAGATAAAGTTAAAAAGGCTTCCACTTGGAAGCCTTTTAATTTATAAGTCTCTATTAACTACAATCCAAGAACATCAACACCTTGTTCAAACACAACATCTACAGGAATACTCGCAGAACTAAGTCTATCTAAATCTGCTTGTAATCCAACAGAAATAATTCCTTTTTCAGCTACTAATTGAGCTACACCATCGTAATCGCCATTTCCTTGTAATGTTAAGATGACATTAGATAAGTCTTTCATGGCAATAATCATATTGTCGTAGTTAATCTTATAGGTGCCATTTTCATTTCTAGTAAACGCTTCTTTTTCTTTAAAGAAATTAAAACGAATCATATTAGCTTTTCCATGTGCACTCGATGCTCCAAAACGTACAGAACGGAAAATACTTGCCATAAATGTTGTCATATAATCCTTCATATCACCTTCTATCTCACCTTTTTTATGAAGTTGTTGTACCATATATAATCCAAGTACATCTGCTTTTCCTTCTTCAAGTGCACTTGCATGTTCTTTTAATGCAGTTCTAACTGTTCCTTTACCATTTATGGTGTTTTTTATTCCTAAACCATGAGCAACTTCGTGAAACATGGTATTAGCAAAAAAGGCATCGAACGTAATGTGTTGACGTTGACTTTCGTCTATTAATACTTCAGAAATTGGCACTAAAATCTTATCGAATTTTGCACGCATTGCATTTTTAAGTTGCAGTCTTCTAGTTCCTTTTTGTAATTGTACTTCTTCGTCGTTTGGAAGATTAATAGCAATAGTTTTACTACCTGAGTTACAATCTCCTGCGTAATACACAACATCGTAAGCATTAAGGTCACTATCTGTTCCTGGAGTTTCCGTTTTGTATGCATCGTCTACAGGAATTCCTCTTTGTAATTCTGGTAAGAAATTAGCAAAATGAGCTAATTTTGCACTCCATTCCTGATCTTTAATTAACACATAACCTTCGTGAGCAGCTTTGTTTCCAAACAGTTGATCTTCGTAAGTTTCGATAGGCCCAATTACAATATCAAGTGTATTGGTTTTCATGTCCATCCAAGCTAAGTCACTTGGTTGATAGTTGTCGTCTAACAATGCTTTTGCTCTAAGCTTTAAATAGGTTTTTAAACCTTCGTCTTCTGCCAATCTTGAAGCTTCAATTAACAATAGAGAAACTTTTGCAGCTTCATCCTCGAATTGTTTGTGATATGGAATTGAATATAATTTCCCATTCTCGTCACGACGTACAAAATTGTAAATACTTGTTTTGTTTTCTAT
>JABDPN010000273.1 GCA_013042715.1 Flavobacteriaceae bacterium
ATAGAAAAACGTGTTACATTAGAACTTAAGGTTCTTGCAGATGTTGGATTGGTTGGTTTTCCTAATGCTGGAAAATCTACTTTGTTATCTGTAATGACATCAGCAAAACCTAAGATTGCAGATTATGAATTCACGACTTTAAAACCTAATTTAGGAATAGTAGAATATCGCGATTTTCAATCCTTTGTAATGGCAGATATTCCTGGAATTATTGAAGGTGCAGCAGAAGGAAGAGGACTTGGGCATTATTTTTTAAGACATATTGAACGTAATTCTTTACTATTGTTTTTAATTCCTGCTGATGCAGACGATATTAAGGAGCAATACGATATTCTATTAGATGAATTAAGACGTTATAATCCTGAAATGTTGGATAAAGAACGTATGGTTGTAATTTCTAAGAGCGATATGCTTGATGAAGAATTAATGGCTGAGTTAAAAACAGAATTGGATAACGAAATGCCTGTAGACTATATGTTTATCTCATCAGTTGTACAATTAGGAATTTCAGAATTAAAAGATAAACTTTGGAAACTGTTGAATGATTAGTTTTTTAATTAATTTTATAGAAATTGAAAGCTATGAAATTATTTAAGTCCTTTTTAATTCTATTTTTTGTTGTATCATGCGCTCCAATTTATGTAAATCATGATTACGAACGAAAGCAAGATTTCTCGCAATACAAAACGTATAACTATTATTCAGATTTACAAACGGGATTAAGTCCATTAGATTCAAAACGATTGCTAAATGCTTTTGATGAGGCAATGAATGCTAAGGGATTAACATTTTCAGAAAAACCAGATTTCTTTGTTGATATAAACAGTTCAGAATATCAAGAAAATAGAAGAAGTTCTGTTGGAGTTGGAGTAGGTGGATCTGGACGCAATATTGGAGGTGGTATTTCAGTAGGAATTCCAGTAGGTAATTCTCAGGTAAATAGACAAATTATTTTTGATTTTGTAGACGAAAACGGAATAGGTTTGTTCTGGCAAGCTGTATCTGAATCTACTTATAACGAAAAAGCTTCTCCCGAAAAGAGAGAAGCTCGTCTTAAAGCTATTGTAGAAAAAGTATTAGAAGGATTTCCTCCAGAAACTAATTAGTCTATATTTATTCTCACACCTTCGCTATGACTACTAAACTCAGGCGCATACATACTTTGTATAGTTGTGATGCCATTACTCATGTTTCCTGCATTGTTTACACGTAAATCGTATTCAAAAACATACACACCTTTTGGTAAATAATCTATAAAGAAATTGGTAGAAGCATCTTTTGTGCTTTGGTAGTAACCTAATCCATCTTGCCATTTGTATTGAGACATAACATTTACAGGTTCTAATCCAGATGCTCTCATGTCTTTTATATGGATAAATTCCATATTTCTATCACTTCTTAATTCTATTCTTACGCGAACCAAATCACCAACCTTTAATGCTGTTGAATCTGTTATTTCTGTAATCTCTTCACCTAAATCTGTATGTGTTCTAAGGAAGAGTTTTTTCTTCAACTTTAGAGGTGTTTCAGCAGAAGTGATTTTGTCTAAATCTTCAAAATATTGCCAATACAATCCTCCCCAAGCAATACCTTCACCTTTTTTAGAAATGGTTACATCAGCCATTTCAGGTTGAATCTCATTAGTTTTCCATGAAGTTTTAAAATAACCAGTTCCAGCTTCAACTTTTACATCTTCTAGTTTTGAAGGTTCTATTTTTACGTTTCCAACCGTTACATCAACCATGTCAGTAATAGGTAACCAATCACTGCCTTGTAGCAGTAAAGCATAAACAGCTTCAGTTGTTGCTTTAGTGGTTTTCCAACGGTTAGTTTGCTTGTTTTTTAGTAACCAGATTTTTAGATTATCTATAGTTTCTATATCATTTTCAATTTCAGAAAAGGCTTCAATCAATAATGCTTGCGTTTCAATTGGTGCTTGATACCAATACCAAGAATTCGTATTTTCTTTCCAGTACATGCCTAATTCCTCAGAAGTAATACTGTTTTCTTTTAAGGATTTTAGGATCTTATCTGCTGTTTTAGCATCATCTAGTCTATGTGTTACTAAAGCCATTAAACCTTTGGAATATAAACTACGTTTTAACCAATATTTTTGGATTTGAGAATGATAATAATCTGTTATTTCTTCTACTTTTTTCGATTGCTTTATGTATGGGAAGAAGCTTCTCATGTACAAGTAATGTAATTGTGTGTGACTTAAATGGTCTTTGCTTAAATCAATATCTGCATTGTATTTCTTTAAGTTATTATACTCCTTTACAAATTCTGAATCTAGATAGGTGATTGCAGATTTCACCATTGACATTTCATCATCATTATAAGTAATATTAAGTTGCTTTAAATGACCAAATCCAGTAATAATGTGTTGTGTGATAAATCTATTTGATCGTCCTCCATCAAACCAAGGCCATGAACCATCTGGTAGTTGATTTCGTTTTAGTTTTTTGAGTGATTTTTTTAATTCATTATTCATTTTGTTTAAATCGAATAACAATGCAATTCGTTTCTTCTGTTCGGTTTCACTTTGAGCATCACGTAACCAAGGTGTTTCTTGAATAAGAATAGATTTTAACTCTTGATTTTTTTCTAGATTACTAATAAGTGCATCTGTGTTCTTCCATTGATTGAACACTTCTTTTATTCTTGGATTACTATTAACAATATGACTTGCTAACGCATTAGAATAGTATCTAGAGAATGTTTGTTCGTTACACTCGTAAGGATATTCCATAAGATAAGGTAAAGCCTGAACAGCATACCAAGCAGGATTTGAAGTCATCTCTAACGTTAAATTATGATGCTTTAGTGTTGAAGACGTTGTGTTTTTAAGCTTATCTAAAGAGAATGTTTTAGTTTGATTAGAACGAATCCACATTGGCATGGTCTCTGTC
>JABDPN010000025.1 GCA_013042715.1 Flavobacteriaceae bacterium
TAGCTTTTAAAGACATGTCTAACGACGATGTGTTTATTACAAAATCTACGGCAGATACAAGTGAAACAATTGATGTTGACGGTGTTGAGTATCCATTAATTAAAATGGAAATTTCTAGAACATCTCATCCTTATTATACAGGTAAATCTAAACTTGTTGATACAGCTGGACGTATTGATAAGTTTAAAAGCAAATACGCTAAGTTTAAAAAATAAACTAAGCAAAATATATTTTACAAAAGCCTTTCTACTATTGAAAGGCTTTTTTATTTTTACACAAAAGCGTTCTGCTGTTTAAAACATACTCGCGATGAATTATATTCTTTTTGATGGTCCTAATCGTAATAAATTATTACCATTTACATATACACGTCCTGTTGCAGATTTAAGAATTGGAATTTTAACCATTAGAGAAAAATGGGAAACATTTTTAGGTTATACAACTACAACAATAACAGAAGATTACTTATCTGAGAAATTTCCAATGGTGGAATTGGAAGAAAATATTCTAATTAATGCTTCTTACCTACCAAAAATAGAGTTGGTAGAAATGATTAAAAACCTAAAAGAAAACGAAGCTATTTTTTCTGAAGAAGATGTTATTGCTTTCTTCACAAAAGACACACAGGATGAAGTCGATTTAAGCTCGTATCAAGCAATTGAATTTTCGGAGGAATTATTAAAAGTTGAAAACACTTGGGATATTTTCTCCAAAAATGGAGAAGCTATTCAAGAAGATTTTGATTTACTAACCAAAGGTAAAAAGTCGCAACCAATCCCTTCGAGTAACAATATAATTGCTCCAGAAAATATATTTATTGAAGAAGGTGCAAAACTTGAGTACACAACGCTTAATGCAAGTTCTGGTCCAATTTACATTGGTAAAGATTCCGAAATCATGGAAGGTTCTGTAATTAGAGGTCCATTGGCACTTTGTAAAGGAGCTACTATTAAATTGGCTTCGAAAATTTATGGACCAACTACTGTTGGACCATATAGTAAGGTAGGAGGAGAAGTTAATAATTCGGTTTTATTTGGTTTTTCTAACAAAGGGCATGATGGTTTTTTAGGTAATTCTGTGTTGGGAGAATGGTGTAATTTAGGAGCTGACACCAATAATTCCAATCTTAAAAATAATTATGCTGAGGTAAGACTTTGGAGCTATGAAACAGAAGGTTTTGCAAAAACAGGTTTACAGTTTTGTGGATTAATGATGGGAGATCACAGTAAATGTGGTATAAACACTATGTTTAATACTGGAACAGTTGTAGGTGTAAGTGCAAATATTTTTGGAAGCGGTTTCCCAAGAAACTTTGTACCCAGCTTTAGTTGGGGAGGACATAGTGGATTTTCTACTTATTTAACAACAAAAGCATTTGAAGTTGCCAAAGTTGTTATGTCCAGACGTGATATAGAATTCAAAGAACAAGATGCTGAAATTTTAGCCCATATTTTTGAAGAAACTAAAAAATTCAGAAAGAACTAAAAACTTCTTATGTTAGGATTATTACTCATTTTCTTTATTGGAAAATACTTTTATGAACTTGCTCAAGATTATTACAAACACAGATGGTTATATGCAATTTTAGGTATAGTAACTTATTATGCTTCTGGTGCAATATTTGGTGTTATATTAAGTGTTTTTGATTTTATACTAGAATTAAACATTAATTGGGATGATTCATTTGGTGTAAATCTTTTAGGAATTCCAATTGGTCTAGCAGGTTGTTATATCTTCTATATTATGTTAAAGAATAGATGGGAAAAAGAAGACCTTAAGTCTAAAGATGAAATAGACGATATTGGTAAAATCACAGAATAACTTATTCTAGTTTTTTAACATGCTTTAAATCCAATAAATTAGTTGGATTGATTCCTAAACCAGACACTTCTTTTCTGGTAAAACGTACAACTTCATCGTAAAATAAAGTAACAACTGGAGCATCCTGCATAACTATAGAATCCATTTTAGTGTATAATGTTTCTCTAGTTTTAATATCTGTTTCTAAGTAAGATTGTTGGTATAAACTATCAAAAGTTGCATTGTTGTAATGAGTATAGTTTGGGCCATTAGGTGCAAAATTCTTAGAGTAATAAAGTGATAAATAGTTTTCAGCATCTGGATAATCTGCAACCCAACTTGCTCTAAAAAAATTTAATTTACCATTAGCTTTAGCTTCCTTTAATGTTGAAGCAGGAATAACATCAACATTGACGTTAAATCCTACTTTTTGTAATTCTCTTTGAATGTATTCGCAGAAGCTTAAATAATTACTTGTTGTTGTAATTGTTATAGTTGGGTTTTGTATGCCGCTTTCTTTTAATAATTCTTTAGCTTTTTCTGGTTTGTAAGTATAGCCTATAGATTCGCTATAACCAGGAAGCCCTTTAGGAATAAATCCACCATGAGCAGGAATACCAATTCCGTTTCGTAAGTATGTCATCATGTTTATTCGGTCAAAGCCAAAGTTTATAGCTTTTCTCATATTTTTAGATTGAATTTCAGAAACTTCAGATTCCATATAAAATGCTAGGTATTCAGTATTTAAGTATGGTCCTCTTATCATATTAACATGTTTGGAATAGTTTGCTCTTAGTTTTCCATCTGCTGTTAATATTTCGTCTTTATAAGATGCGTCGAGACCAGAAACAAAATCGATATTACCTTGAGCAAATTGTAAAAACTCGCTTTGTTTGTCAGGTAAAAAGGTAATAGCTACAGCTTCTAAATAAGGTAGATTATTGTTGTTAGAATCTTTTTCAAAATAATTTTGATTTCGTCTAAAGACAAGCTTAACATTTTCTTCCCAAAGTTTAAATTTAAAAGGTCCAGTTCCTATTGGGTTCGATCTAAAATCAGAACCATAAATCTCAACAATTTCTTTTGGTACAACAGAACAATATTTCATGGTCAACAAACCTAGAAATGCAGGAAATGGTTGTTTTAAATTTATAACAAAAGTAGAATCATTTACAGCTTTAAAGTTTTCTACTTTATTTAAAACCCATCGTCCAGGAGAAGCAACGTTTTTATCTAAAAGTCGGTTAAAACTATATTCAAAATCACTTGCAGTAACAGTTCTAGTAGAGTCTATACCAAATCCTATATGTTTATGGAACGTTACATCATTTCTAAGGTTAAATATGTATTCTAAGCCATTTGCAGAAATCAACCAAGATTTAGCAATACAAGATTCTACATTTAGACTATCATCCATTTGAACTAAACCATTAAACAACTGGTTTGTTGCCCAAATATCTGCTAGATCTTTTGAGAAAGCTGGATCTAAAGAGCCAATATTTTTATGTTCATTATATCTAAAAACATCAGATTCTTTAAACTTAGATGTCTCTGTTTTGCAATTAAAAAATATTAACATTAAAAATATAAATAAAAGACAAGTAAGTAATAAGAATATTTTATTAAAACTGTATTTCAACGATATAATTTGCATTTTAACGATATTATTCATATATTAGCGATTGTTAGTATTTTATTTAAAAGCCTAAATTTACTATTATGAAACAGATTTACCTAACACTTGTGTTTATTGTTATATCATTTTATGGATATGGCCAAATTGCATGTCCTACTGAAGTTAAAGATTCTGGTATGAGTACGACAGGAGCTCCAATATTAGTTGTACCTAATGGACAAAATGGGTGTAGCGAAGCTTGGCCAGCTACAGTTACCGTAAATGGAAATTTGACGTATAATTTTGTTGGCTGTACTGGGGGACAATTAAAATATGAAATTGAAACAGGTCAAACTCCGCCAACAACTTTTGAAACTACATGGGATTTTGGTGGTGGTCTTATATGTTCTTATGATGCTAATGGCAAGCCGAGAACTCTTTCAAATTCTGAGAATAAGCTAGATGTTTCTCTAAGCCCTAATCCTGGAAGAGATATTATTAATATAAAACTTGATGATGATTCAGAATTAGAAAATATAATTATATATACTATTACTGGTCAACAGGTTTATAAAAGTTCTAATTCAACTCGAATAAATATTTCTAACTTAAATTCTGGCACATACATAATAGAATTAAACACAAATAAAGGAACGATAATTAAAAAAATTATAGTTAATTAGAAAAGTTTTAAAGTTATTTTAAAAAAGGTGTTTATTTATAAACGCCTTTTTTTTGTTAAGTTTGCACACTTTTAATTAGAACTATGCTTAAATCAAAAAAAGTTGCATTTTACACTTTAGGTTGTAAACTTAATTTTTCTGAAACTTCTACAATTGCAAGAAATTTTAAAAATGAAGGTTTTATTCGCGTAGATTTTTCTGAGGAAGCAGATATTTATGTAATTAATACATGTAGTGTAACCGAAAATGCAGATAAGCGATTTAAGACTATAGTTAAAAAGGCACAAAAGATTAATCCTGAGGCATTTGTAATAGCAATTGGTTGTTATGCACAATTAAAACCAGAAGAACTAGCAGACGTTAATGGTGTAGATTTAGTTCTTGGAGCTACTGAAAAGTTTAAAATCACTGATTATTTAAATGACCTTTCAAAAAACGATCATGGAGAAGTACATTCATGTGAAATTGAAGATGCCGATTTCTACGTAGGAAGCTATTCCATTGGTGACAGAACACGAGCATTTTTAAAAGTTCAGGATGGGTGTGATTATAAGTGTACCTATTGCACAATACCTTTGGCTAGAGGGATTTCTAGAAGCGATACATTAGAAAATGTTTTAAATAATGCTAAAGAAATTGCCCAACAAAATATAAAAGAAATTGTTTTAACCGGAGTTAATATTGGCGATTATGGAAAAGGCGAATTTGGAAATAAAAAACACCAACATACTTTTCTAGATTTGGTTCAAAAACTCGATAAAGTAGAAGGTATCGAGAGACTTCGAATATCGTCTATAGAGCCCAATTTATTAAAGAACGAAACCATAGACTTAGTATCTAAGTCAAGAGCATTTGTACCACATTTTCATATTCCTCTTCAATCTGGAAATAACGATTTACTCAAGTTGATGAAACGTCGGTACAGCAGAGAACTTTATGTGAATCGTGTTCAAAAAATTAAAAGAGTCATGCCACATGCATGTATTGGTGTTGATGTAATTGTTGGTTTTCCAGGAGAAACAGAAGAACATTTTTTAGACACCTATAATTTCTTAAACGATTTGGACATATCGTATTTGCATGTGTTTACCTATTCTGAACGTGATAATACTGAAGCTGTTTTAATGGAAGGTGTTGTGCCTAAAAATGTACGATCTAAGCGAAGTAAAATGCTTAGGGGATTGTCAATAAAAAAACGAAGAGCATTTTACGAAAGTCAATTGGGTACCACTCGAACCGTTTTATTTGAAAGCGAAAACAAAGAAGGCTATATTCATGGATTTACTGAAAATTATGTTAAAGTAAAAACACCATGGAATCCAGAATTGGTAAATACTCTACATGGAGTAGAACTTAGTAAAATAGATGATGATGGTTTAGTCCGATTTGATTTTTTAATTCTTAATCAACTAAAAAACAAATCTTTTTTGTAATTAAAGGGTCATTTAACTAATTAAAATCCTTTTAATCGTTATTTTTTTAATTAGGCATTTAGAATGTATAATTTCACCAGACTTTATAAGTCTCAAGAGAATTTTTAATGAAAAGAATACTTTTATTTTTTAGCATAATTTTACTATTAAATAATTGTACTAGAGATAAGATTGGTGAGAACTCTCAATTGTATGGTTCTTGGAAGTTAACTGAATGGATAACAAGTAATCCAATAGATTTAAATAACAATGGAATTTCAACAACCAACTTTTCTCCGGGTTGTTTATTAGGATCAGAATTAATTATTAATGATGATTTTAATGGTACCTTATTTTACAGTTCAACGATGTCTTTTTTTACAAGAATGGAAAACAATCAGTTGGTTTATATAACTTCTTGTATAACAGATTCAGAAAATGAGCCTTTACCTATTACATATACTTTTGAAAATGACACAATTTTATTAAATAATGATGGAGAAACTTCAATTTTCGCTTTAGATGGAGATCAATTGAAGCTAGTTATTTTTGATGGATTTGTTGCTGCAGATGTTGATACATTAGACTTAACAGAGACTCACAACTTAACTTTTGTTTTTACAAGAGTGTAAAAATAAAAAAGCTGAAGGACACTTCAGCTTAATTCAAATTTTATATTATTTAGTGTTTATATCCTAACTCCTACAGGAAGCATAGCTTTATACCGTCTGTTTTTTCTTATAAATTTAGCAATTGGAGGACTGGTAGGAACTACACTTATGTTACGTTCTTTAATGATCTCCATAATATTCTTAAGGAAATCTGCTGTAAATTCCTCTTTATTATCAATTGAAGAAGGGATAATTAATTTTGTTAAAAAAATTTTACGTTCTTGAAGAGAGTATTCAACTTTTGCGAGTTCATCATTTACTTTCACTTCAAATTGACGAAGAAAAGTATTGTCAATTAATTCTGCTGCATCAATCATAATAAGTTTATTTGTATAACGTAGAACGTTCTATTTTACATAGATTTGTACAACAAAATTACGAAAAAAATTCTGATTTATGGTAGTAAATTGGAGCATAATTACTTATGAGTAAAGACTTAATTAATGTATATTTTATGCCTGGAATGGCTGCTAACTCTAAAATATTTGAGTACATTGATTTGCCCAAAGATCAATTTAGATGCCATTTACTTGAATGGTTTTTACCTTTAGAAAAAGAAACTTTGCAGGCTTATGCTAAACGTATGTGCTCAAACATCAAACATGAAAATGTAGTTTTAATTGGTGTTTCTTTTGGAGGTATTCTTGTTCAAGAAATGAGTAGATTTTTAAGAATACGTAAACTCATTATAATTTCATCTGTAAAATCTAGAGAAGAATTACCTCGAAGAATGCGACTC
>JABDPN010000277.1 GCA_013042715.1 Flavobacteriaceae bacterium
CTTTATAGCATCAAAATTATTAAAAAAAATATAAATTTATATATAAAAAAAAACTAAATATAAAATTTTTTTTTTAAAAAAAAATATAAAAAAAAAATTTATTTTACTAGGATTATTTGTGTATCGAATACTAAACACACCTGGAGAAGCGACTGATGTTTCGAAGAATGGTGTTGGGATTCTTCTACCTATTTTTTCTATCGTATTTCTGGTTTTAGCTAATAAAGCCATTAAAAAGGATGAAGATCTTGTAAAATCTGTAGATCGATTAAGATAAACCTATCATCTTAGTAGTATTAGTGCGAAAAAACTCCAAAGTGTTAAACTTTGGAGTTTTTTATTTAACGTTTGTATTCAATCACCTCTAGATTTTTAATTTTATTACCATTTATTTCAAACCTAAGCATTGTTCTAGCTTTATGAAAACCATGTTTGCCTATTGCTCCAGGATTCATATGTAAGAGATTTAATTTTTTATCTGGCATGACTTTTAAAATATGCGAGTGTCCACTAATAAAAATATTTGGAGGATTTTGTTTTATCTTTTGTCTGACTTTAGGACTATAGCGACCAGGATAACCACCAATGTGAGTTATCCAAACTTTTACATCTTCACAACTAAATATATTATGCTCTGGAAACTCTGTTCTGGCTTTAGCATTATCTATATTACCATATACAGCACGTAAAGGTTTTAATTCTTTTATTGTATCTGTAACATGTAAGTCACCAATATCTCCAGCATGCCAAACTTCATCTGCTTGTTTTACATATTTCAGAATATCGTTACCAATATAACTGTGAGTATCTGATAAGAGTAGGATTTTTGTCATTATAAAATGTTAATCGTAAAAGTTTAGTCGTAAAACTAATTATCTTTGTTTTCTCAAAAAACAAAAGTATCAAAAATACATTGAGATATTTTATAGAGTTATCATATAATGGAAAGTCTTTTCATGGTTGGCAAAATCAACCTAATGCAATAACTGTACAAAGTATAGTTGAAGATGCACTTTCCAAACTTTTAAGTAATGATATTTCTATTGTTGGAGCAGGACGAACAGATACAGGTGTTCATGCACAGCAAATGTTTGCTCATTTTGATTCTAATCAAATAGATTGTGAAATTATTACATTTAAACTCAATTCATTTTTACCAAAAACCATTGCTATTCATAATATATTTGAAGTTTCAGAAAATGCTCATGCTAGGTTTGATGCTTTAAGTAGAAGTTATATATATAGAATTTCTAAGGTTAAAGATGTTTTTGAATTCGATAATGCATACTATTTTAAAAATACTCTGGATGTTAATCTAATGAATTCTGCTTGCAGAATTTTGTTTGATTATAAAGATTTTAAATGTTTTTCCAGAACACACACAGATGTAAAGACATACAACTGTAAGATAATGGAAGCTAAGTGGAATGAAGTAGATAATGAGTTACATTTTCATATAAAAGCAGACCGATTTTTACGTAATATGGTTAGAGCAATAGTTGGAACTATGTTAGATATTGGAACGAAGAAAATTGAAGTTAGTAAACTTCATGAAATTATTGAATCCAGAGATCGCTCTCAAGCAGGAGCTTCTGCTCCAGCACATGGTTTGTACTTGTCTAAAATTGAATACTCAAAAGAAATTATAGGTTAGATGGCAGAAGGAAAAGAATCGGTTTTTGATATAAGACTTTTTAAAAGGTTACTGCATTACATTAAACCTTATCGTTGGGTATTTATAATTTCGTTAATTGCTGTAATTGGTTTAGCAGGATTTGGAGCTATGCGTCCAAAAGTATTGCAGTTAGCAATAGATGAAAATATAGACCAAAGGGTTTTAGAAGGGTTTATAATTTATATTATAATCTATATTGCTCTACTAATATTTGAAGTGATAAGCAATTTAGTATTTATCTATTTTGCGAGTTATTTAGGTCAATCAGTCGTAAGAGATATACGAACAAAACTCTTTAAGCATATTTTAAATTTTAAAATGAAGTATTACGATAATTCTTCAGTTGGAGTACTTATTACACGTTCTGTTACAGATATGGAGCGTATTGCAGATATCTTTGGTCAAGGACTTTTCATGATATTTAGTGATATATTAAAAATGTTAGTTGTTGGGGCAGTTATGGTTGCTATGAACTGGCGATTAAGTATCATTGTTTTCTGTACGTTACCACTTATAGTTTTTGCAACAAAGATATTTCAGAAGTATATGAAAAAAGCTTTCGAAGAAGTGAGAACAGAAGTTTCTAATCTAAATTCATTTGTACAAGAGCGTGTTACTGGAATGAAAATATTACAACTATTTGCACGTGAGGAAGTAGAGTATGAAAACTTCAAAAAAATAAATGAAAGACATAAAAAAGGATGGTTAAAAACCGTTTGGTAT
>JABDPN010000279.1 GCA_013042715.1 Flavobacteriaceae bacterium
ACATCTTCTTGTGCGTGTGGTCTATATATAGGCTGAAAAACACCATATTGCAACCAACGTGAATACAACTCGTCGTCTAAATTTGCTCCTGCAAAACCCCCTAAATCTGAGTGCATATACGCTAGACCTTGCATTCCCATTTGTAATGCAATTTCTGGTTGACTTTGAAATCCTCCCCAAGTTCTATTGACGTCTCCAGACCAAGGCATCATTGCATAACGTTGTGAACCAGAATATCCAGCACGCATCAAAATAAAAGGACGCTGATTAGGAAAATCTCTTTGGTAACCTTCGAAAACTAAACGTGCCCAATCGTGACCATAAATGTTGTGAACCTCTTGTCCAGTTCCTTCATAATGAACAATATCGTGAGGATGTACTTCTGGTTCGCCTAAATCTCCCCAAACTCCAGCAACACCAAGATCTGCAAGCTCTTTATAAATATTCCAGAACCATTGCTCTGCACTTAGTTTGTAGATATCAATTAATCCTGTATTTCCAAAATAGAAATCGTATGTATAAGGTTTTCCTTGAGAGTCTTTAGCTAAAACATCTTCTTTAACTGCTTCTTCCCAACGATTAGATGTTGTTAATATAAATGGTTCTGTAATTAAAACTGTTTTGACACCTTTATCATTTAATCGTGATACCATACCTTTAAAATCTGGAAACGAATCTTTGTAAACTTCAAGGTTTCCCATTGTTCCTTTTACCTCCTTCCCAAACCAATACAAATCTAGAATTACAGCATCAACAGGAATATTTTCTTGTTTAAAAGCATCAATTGTAGTTTCTGTTTCTTGTTGCGAATGATAACCAAAACGACTTGAAAAATTCCCTAATGCCCAACGAGGTGGTAAAGGTTGTTTTCCTGTTAAATCAGTATAGTTTTCGACAACTTCTTCCCAGTCATCACCAGTAATTATCTGATACGTTTTTCTTCCAGAAATAGTCTCGTAGGTTAATGTGTTATCTTTTTTGCTGTCTAAGTCCAAATAACCTATTGGTGCATTGTCAAAATGAATCATGTATTGTTTAGATGACACTACAATTGGCAAGGTGAAATTCATTAGTTCACTATGCGTTTCGTAACCATAATGTGCACGATTAAATAAAGGCAATTTGTAACCACGACGATTCATACCTAAAGCACGTGCTCCTGCGCCATATAGAACCTCATCTGAAGTTAAGTTGAATTCTATACGCTCAGTTTCATCTGCAACAATATTTCCTTTTACAAATTCTAACGGTTCATGTTTTGCTTTGTAATAGCCTCTTTTTTCTGAAATGATTGGTTTACCTTTATAAGAGAAAGAGATTTGAAAAGGTATAGTCGTTATAGTTACAGAAAGCCCAGAGGAGCCATAAGTAATTTGATTTCCTACATACGAATAGGATGTTTTTAGTTTTATTGGAGTATTTACCACTGCATGAGAAACACTAGAATATGTGTCGCCTTTAGGAAGAAAAGTTGTTTCTATTATGTTATTGGAATAGAACTGAAATATATAATTTCCATCATTTGTAACGACTTCAAATTTATTATTCTCTTCTGTATGCGAGAGATACTGCCTATTAGGATTTTGCCCAAAAGAAACTATTGAAATAAAAACAAATGTGAGAAATCGCTTTAGTTTTTTCATATTATTTTCCTAGTAAAAAAGTCAAAGGAATATCTAATCGCTTTGCCCAAGAGATCTCATCGTGAGCAGCACCTTCAAACTTTAAATTCTTGTAATTAGTTTCATCAAAACCTTTTTCTTCAAAAATGACATCAACCTCATCTGCATATTGAGGATAGTATTGATCTAATGTTTCAGTACCATAATCAAAATAAAACTTTTGATGTTCTGGATAAGGTGGTTTTGATCTCATGTAATCGAAAAATGCTTTTGTCATTGGATTGTTTTCTCTTGGACTTGCTCCTGGCCAATGTGTTGAAATACAGGCAGCACCACCAAATACTTCTGGATACTCAAACATAGCATACATAGAAATTAATCCTCCCATACTCGAACCAGCAACAAAGGTGTTTGCTCTATCTGTTAAAACCGCATAATTATTGTCTATATACGGTTTTACTTCTTTAGTAATAAACTTAAGATAGTTATCTGAATTGAATAGCGTATCACCTCTCTTTTTATTACCTTCTTTTAAGAGTATATCTTGATTTTCTTTTGAAATAAAATTCCATGTTTTTGCTGGAAAATAATCTTGCCAACGTATTTCTGAAATGTTATGGATTGCAACAACTATAAAGTCTTTTGTCTTATCATCTTTTATAAGTTGTGAAGCTACCTCATCTACTTTCCATTCCTGTTTGTTCCATGTAGTTGCTTCATCAAATAACATTTGTCCATCATGCATATATAACACACTATATTTTTTATCTTTTGAATAACCTTCAGGCAACCATACATCTACATGCCTAGGCTCAATAAATTGTGTTGGAAAATTCTCAACACGTTCTAATGTCCCGTTCGCAAGGCTTACATCCTTTACTATATTAGTTATAATTTCTTTTGTTTGCTTAACCTCTTCCTTTGTTTCTTTCTGTTCTACTTTACATGAAAAACATAACGTTAAAACAAGTAATAATTGTAATAGTCTCATTTTATTATTTTGTAGTTAATATCGTTACACCTTTTTCTTCTAGCTCTAAACTATCTTTCCAAGTAATTGATTCACCAGAAACAATATTGGTTAATGTTTTTCCATCAACTCCAATTTCCATGAATCGCTTTAAATCTAGATTTACTGGAATTCCGTTTTTATTTATAATAACAGCAACAACTTCATCTTCTAAAATTCTAAATAAAATATACATTCCATTTTCAGGAGCAAAATGAATTGTTTTCCCTTCATGGATTGCTTTACTCGACTTTCTATAATTTAAAACTTTTTTAGTAAAGGCTTGCATGCTTTTTTGATCATCTGTTAAGCCTTCTCCAGAAAATGCATTAACAGTATCACCTTCCCAACCACCAGGAAAATCTGTACGAATTAATCCATGATCTCCTGGATTTGCAGTATCATCCATTAAGATTTCGGTACCATAATACACTTGTGCTATTCTAGGTAAACAAAGCATATATCCTAATGCCATTTTTGCCTTAGTAATATCTTCTCCAACTTCAGTGTATAGTCTACTTTTATCATGATTATCAAGGAAGACCATAATATCGTTCGGTGAGGCATAAGCAAAATCGTTAGCTAAACCTTCATACATTTTCACTAATCCTTTATCCCAAGATTCGTCTTCGTTCAATGCGTCTACTATAGCTTTTTGCATTGGAAAATCCATAGTTGATCTTAAGTTTGACTTGTAACCATCTGTATTTTCGTGACCATCTTGCCAGTAAGCAACTAAAAGTGGATTATAACTCCATTCTTCTCCTACAATAGAAAAGTTTGGATATTCACTCATAATAGCTCCTGCCCAATCTGCCATAAAATTTTTGTCTGGATAAGGATATGTGTCTTGACGAATTCCTCCTAATTCTAAAGTTTCAATCCACCAAATACTATTCTGAATAATATAAGTTGCCATAAAAGGATTACGCTGATTTAAATCTGGCATTCCAGCAACAAACCATCCATCTGTCATGCCTTTTTTATCAGCTTCAGAAGCATAACTATCTTGATTACTTGTTCGTCTATGATTTGAGTTGATTGTTGATTTCCAATCCCAGTTTTCAATATTATCCTCAAAATTCTTTTGATTGTTAACCCAATCCTTAAAAGGTAAATCTTTCATCCACCAATGCTCTAAACCACAATGGTTTGCAACTTGATCCATGATAAGCTTCATTCCTTTTTCTTTTAACTTGACTGATAACTCTTTATAATCTTCAAGTGTTCCAAAACGCGGATCAACCTTATGGTAATCTGTAATAGCATAACCATGATATGATCCTCGGAACATATCATTCATTAAAACTGGTGTTGGCCAAACTGCAGTATAACCTAAGTTTTCAATATAATCTAGATGATTAATAATACCTCTTAAATCGCCTCCATGTCTCGCATAACCATCTGTTCTGTCTATTTTAGTCTCGTTTAAACCTTCAATAATATCATTAGAAGGATCACCATTAGCAAAACGATCTGGAGTGATTAGAAATATAGCATCAGAACTATCAAATCCGATATAATCTTCAGATGTAATTAATTTGTTATTTAACTCGTAAGTGTGCTTTTGTTCTAATCCATCTTGGAAGGTAAATGTAATATCAAATTTCCCTGCTTTTGCCTGCTCTGAAATTGATAAATCTAAAAACAAATAATTAGGACTATCTGCCTTGTGTACTTTTTTAACAGAGACTCCAGTATATGAAACTGAAGGTGTAGACTCTCCAATATTTGGATGTTTTACTAATAGCTGAAGGGTTTGATTTTTAAATCCAATCCACCAGTTTGGTGGTTCAACTCGTTCTAAAGATGTGTTTGATACTGTTGTGTTAGAATTTTGAGTCATTTCTTTTTCAGATTGTTTGCATGCTATAGAAGATACTATTACAAGGCAAATTATAATTCTTATAATTGATTTCATTTGAAGAATATTTTGGTATTTATACAATATTAAAACAGCATAAGGATTCTTATGCTGTTTTAATAATTTTTATTTAAACATTTACTACACTATTAGGAGTAATTGTTATTGGTTTTCCGTTTACCAAGATTTCTAATTCTTTGGTTCCGTCAATTTCAAAGACAGTTTCCTGTTGTGAAACATTAACTGTTATAATTTGGTTTCTAAAATTTACTTTAAATGAGTATCCTTTCCATTGGTCTGGTATTCTAGGTTCAAAAGAAAGTTTATCATTATTTACACGCATACCTCCAAATCCTTCAACAATACTCATCCATGTTCCAGCCATTGAAGTAATATGTAACCCTTCATGAACCTCGTGATTATAATCGTCTAAATCTAATCTAGATGTACGTAAATAGAACGTATATGCCTGATCCATTCTACCTAATTTAGCAGCTTGAATACTATGTACACAGGGTGATAGTGAACTTTCGTGAACTGTAAATGGTTCATAGAAATCAAAATGACGTTCTAATTCTTCTTGCGTGAAATCATCTTCAAAGAAATAGAATCCTTGAAGTATGTCAGCCTGCTTAATGTAAGGAGATCGTAAAATTCTGTCCCAAGACCATTTTTGATTAATTGGTCTTTGTGTTTTATCTAGATTTGCAACAGTAATTAATTCTTTGTCTAAAAATCCGTCTTGTTGTAAGTAAACATTATGTTCTTCAGAATACGGAAAATACATATTATTTGCAACGTTTTTCATTGCTGAAATTTCTTTCGAATCTAAGTTTACTTTATCCGTTATTCTGAAGTAATCTTTGGGATATTCAGATTTAATTTTCTCAATATTCTCAATGGTATAGTTTATACACCATTTTGCAATATAATTAGTATACCAATTGTTATTAACGTTATTTTCGTACTCGTTAGGTCCTGTAACTCCAAGAATTACATATTTATTTTTATGAGTAGATAAATTAGCTCTTTGATGCCAAAAACGCGCAATTCCAATTAACACTTCCATACCTTTTTCAGGTATATAACTATAATCTCCTGTATATCTATGATAATTATAAATTGCAAATGCAATAGCACCATTTCTATGAATTTCTTCAAAAGTAATTTCCCATTCGTTATGGCATTCTTCACCATTCATAGTTACCATAGGATACAATGCTGCACCTCCAGAAAAACCAAGTTTTTCAGCATTTTCAATAGCTTTTTCAAGATGATTATAACGATACTTCAATAAGTTTCTGGCAACTTTCTGATCTTTGGTAGCCATATAGAAAGGTATACAATATGCTTCTGTATCCCAATAGGTGCTACCTCCATATTTCTCACCAGTAAATCCTTTAGGGCCAATATTTAAGCTTGAATCTGTTCCTAAGTAGGTTTGGTTAAGATGGAATATATTAAATCTAATACCTTGTTGTGCTTTAACATCACCTTCAATTGTAATGTCTGCCATCTCCCAGATTTTTGACCAAGATTGCTTTTGCATGTCAAGAAGTTTATAAAATCCTAAGTTGGTAGCCTGACTCAAAGCGTTTTGTGCAGCTTCAATTAATTTAGTTTTCTCATGATTTCTACCTGCAGTATAACCTCCAAATTTGTTTATTGTAAAGGTTTCGTTTTGTTTGATAGATAATTTATAAATAAAACTAATTTTATTATCAGTCTTAATAACTTGAGGTTGCAATCCAGCATTTTGATTATTTACAAAGCACTCTGATTCCATAAAGGTACACGTATGAAAATTTGTTTTCATTGTTTGCGCTTCTATAAATGCTTGGTGGCCTTCTACTGCCAAATTTGAAATATTCCAGAATTTATCGTCCCAATTTGAATCTTCATTTGTAATTCCTGCATCAATGTAAGGTGTGATTACGAGGTTTGCATCAGAATTTAAAGGTGTTACCGAATATTCAATGGCTCCAATTTCATCTAATCCCAAGCTTAAAAAACGTTTAGTTTCTACTTGTATTTCATTATTATTTTGAAGTGTCGCCTTAAAATTTCGAGATAACCAACCTTCTTTCATGTTTAGTTCTCTTCTGAAGTTTTCAATTTTCTTACAAGTAAATAAATCAAGTTGCTCGTTATTGATGTTTATATCTATTCCAATCCAACTTGGTGCATTTAATACTTTTGCAAAGTATTCTGGATAACCATTTTTCCACCAACCAACTCTAGTCTTGTCTGGATAATAAACACCAGCGATATAGCTTCCTTGAAAGGTATCTCCAGAATAGTGCTCTTCAAAATTAGCACGTTGTCCCATGGCGCCATTACCAATACTAAAGATACTTTCTGAAGCCTCTACATTTTCAGCATCAAAACCTTCTTCAATAATGGACCAATTATTGGGTTTTATATAATCTTTGTTCATTTCTAATTTTATTTGCCAATACGAAGCATGAAATGATTTGGTAATCTTTTAATTTGATTCCTTCACTTCGTTCGTAATGACGTTTATTTTTTAATTAACTTTTTCAAAAACTTTTTATTCATTTCTGTAAAGTCCTTGAAAATATAATCTGCTTCATGAAGCACGTTCTTATCACCTATACCAATAGAAATCATATTCGCAATATTTGCTGCTTGAATTCCAGCAACAGAATCTTCAAAAACGATACAATCTTCTGGCTTAGTCTTTAAATCCTTGGCTGCAATTAAAAACACTTCTGGATCTGGTTTTGCTTTTGTAACGCTGTTTCCATCTACAATAGATTCAAAATAAGAGATCAATCCTACTTTCTCTAAAATTGGCTGTGCATTTTTACTTGCAGAACCCAAGGCAATTGGTTGGTCTTTTTTCTTAAGATACTTTAATACTTTTTTGACTTTAGGAAGAATTTCTGATTCGTCCATTTTATCGATGTAAGACAAATAGTCTTCATTTTTCTCAATCATCCACTTCTCGAATTGCTCTTGAGTCGCATCAACTTTCCCAATATCAAGAAGTATTTCTAAACAACGTTTTCTGCTAACACCTTTGAACATTTCGTTTTGTTCTTCGGTAAACTCAAAACCAAGTTCATCGGCTAGTTTCTTCCAAGCTAAATAATGGTATTTTGCAGTGTCTACTATAACACCATCCAAATCGAAAATAAATCCTTTTTTAAGCGCCATTCTCTTTAGACATTTTATCATCAACAGTTAAGGTAATAAGTCCAGCAATTATCATCGATACACCTCCTACTAATAATGCATAAACTGGTTGGTTATCGAAAAATCTTGAAACCAAAAATCCCAATATGGAAGCCGCCACCAATTGTGGAATTACAATAAAGAAGTTAAAAACTCCCATAAAGTATCCCATTTTTGATGCAGGTAAGGAACCAGAGAGCATTGCATAAGGAATGGATAAAATACTTGCCCAGGCAATTCCAACACCTATCATAGGCAACCATTCTAAATTAAATACAGTTGGGTTAGTTATAAAATAAATTGACATAAGGCCTAAACCCCCAACAACAAGTGCTAGGAAATGTGTGAATTTCCTACTTGTTTTTTTAGCTAATAAAGGTAATAGGAATGCTACTGCTGCTGCAATTATATTGTAATTGGCGAACATTTCACCTACACGATTTGCTCCTGTGTTATAGGCTAAAGAAGTAGTATCTGTTGTACCATAAATATGCTCTGTTACTGCTCCTGTTGTATAAATCCACATAGAAAATAATGCGAACCATGAGAAGAATTGAACCCATGCCAATTGCTTCATCAACTTTGGCATTTCCTGAAAGTCGTTCATAATGGTTACGAAACCGCTTTCAGTTTTGTTATTCTTTTGCAAAATTCCTGAAATCAACATTGCAAATCCACCCAGTCCAATCAATCCAACTGTAAGAACGAAAAGATCCTTCTTAAGATCAAAATGATAAACCAAATAAGAGGTTACAATCCCAACTAACAATACAATAATCCCAGTTTTAAAATGTGATTTTCCATTATTAAGAAACCATTCTTTTGTTTTTTCTGCTTTAGGGAACTCTTCTTTTTCTGAATCTTCAAACGCCTTCAATTCTTCCGGAGTGTATTCTTTAGATTTAATAACTGTCCATAAAACGGCAATTAAAAATGCAGCTCCGCCAATGTAGAATGAATATTTCACCGAATTTGGAATGATCCCTTCCGGAGCTGTATTTGCTACTCCAAAATACGTTAAAATTAAAGGCAATTTAGATGCTACATAAGCTCCAATCCCGATAAAGAAACTTTGCATTGCAAATCCTTTTGTTCTTTGGCTATCTGGAAGATTATCTCCTACAAAAGCTCTAAAAGGTTCCATGGAAACATTTATTGAAGCATCCATAATCCAAAGCATCCCTGCTGCAAACCACAAAAAAGGTGAATTTGGCATTACAAAAAGTGCTATAGACGCTAAAATGGCCCCAACTAAAAAATAAGGTCGACGTCTCCCTAACTTTGGATGCCAGGTTCTATCGCTAAAATATCCAATAATTGGTTGAATAATTAAACCTGTTAAAGGTGCAGCTACCCAAAGAATGGGAATATCATCTATCTCTGCTCCTAAGGTTTGAAAAATTCTACTGACATTAGCATTTTGAAGGGCAAAACCCATCTGGATACCCAAAAAACCGAAACTCATGTTCCAAATCTCCCAGAATCCTAGTGTACGCTTTTTCATAATAGTACGTGTTAATTAATACTATTTTGACAAGCGGTTAAACTTATCAAAACTTATAATGAGAAGTGAAAATATAAGTTTTGAATTGACGCAAAGATATAAAAGATTTTAATTATAAACTCATGAAATTTTATAAAGTTGTTTCTCTTTCAATGAGTTCGGTTTCAATTATAACGGTTTGAAACACATCTTCTTCATCTTCATTTTCAAGCTTTTCTATCAATAATCTTGCGGCTTTTATACCCATCTGTGAGGCATGCTGACTTACTGTTGTTAGACTTGGAACTGCATGTCTTGAAATAACACCATCTGTAAATCCGATGATTTGAATATCGCTTGGGATATTTTTTTTCAACTTTCTAGCTACTTTCATTGCAGTTACAGCATAAAGTTCGTTAACTGCAAAAATACCATCCATTTTTGGATTGTTTTTAAAAAACATTTCTATCTCTTGTTCAATTTCAAAAAGATGTTCTTCAGAAATTAATCTATCATTTACTTTAAGTATTAATTCTGGTTTGGGTTCAAGTAAATTTTCGTTTAAAGCTTCTAAATATCCTTTTGTTCTTAACTTCCCTACACTTACATAGTCTTTTGTAGTGATAATACCTATTTCTTTACAATCATTTTTTATGAGTTTCTCAACTGCTTTTTTTGTTCCTTTTAAATCGTCTACTATCACCTTATCACAGCTTACATCCTTCACAACACGGTCAAACATAACAATTGGCATCCCTTGGTTAATGGTTTCTATTAAATGGTGATAATCTTGTTGCATTAAAGTTTCCTTTGATAATGACAATATAAATCCATCTATACTTCCATTGGCAAGCATTTCTAAGTTTATGACTTCTTTATCGAAAGATTCATTTGATAGTCCAACAATAACATTGTATCCATTTTGAGCTGCAACTGTCTCTATACCGCTTATAACTTTAGAAAAAAAGTGATGAACAATATCTGGAATTATTACTCCTATTGTTTTGGTTTGTCTATTCTTTAAACTGAGTGCAATATTATTTGGTCTGTAATTATATAATTTAGCAAAGGCTTGAACCTTTTCTATAGTATCCTTGCTAATTTCTTTACTATTTTTTAACGCTTTTGAAACAGTTGATATTGAAACATCTAATTCTCTTGCAATTTGTTTTAGGGTAATCTTTTTTTTCATAAACAATTCTTATATAAAATTTGTTAAAAATATCAAATTCTCAGTTTTTAGATATGTTTATTTATATTTTTACATAAAGTTATCAACACGAAAACGTTGTAGTAGAATTTTTCGTAATTTATATGAGTCTAAAATACGTATTTTTACGTTCGAGAAGTGAAAATATAAATATATTTTAAAAACTAATTCAAAATATTGTATGAAAACAACTTTAAACAGTATACTATTTGCGTTGTTATTTGTGCCAGGTTTTTTACTTGCACAAACAACAGTAAGTGGTGTAGTAACTGAAAAATCAACTTCTTTGCCTTTACCTGGTGTAAATGTTCTCATAAAAGGAACATCATCTGGTACAGCAACAGATTTTGATGGTAAATATCAAATAGATGTAAATAATGGAGATGTTATCGCATTTTCTTATGTTGGTTATGTTACCGAAGAAATTACCTACAATGGTCAATCAACTATTGATGTACAATTAGTAGAGGATGCTGCTCAATTAGATGAAGTAGTAATTATTGGTTATGGTAGTGTAAAGAAAGAAGACTTGACTGGAACAGCAGATCTGATTACATCTGATGACTTTAACCAAGGTCCAATTGTTTCTGCTCAACAATTAATTCAAGGTAAGGTTGCAGGTGTTTCTGTAACATCTGGTAGTGGTGCTCCTGGTGAAGGACAAAACATTGTTATTAGAGGTTTAGGATCTCTATCATTAACAAGTTCTCCATTAATTGTGATTGATGGTATCCCACTAAACGATGGCGGTGTAGGTGGTTCTAGAAACCCACTAAACTTAGTTAATCCAAATGATATTGAAAGCATGGTAGTATTAAAAGATGCCTCAGCTACTGCAATATATGGGTCACGTGCAGCTAATGGTGTAATTATGATTACCACAAAAAAAGGTAAGGACAGAGAATTTAGATTTAATGTAACCTCTTCATTCACCTCACATTCTCCTACAAATACAGTAGATGTAATGACAGCTTCTGAATTTAGAGAATTAATCAACAACACAGGAGATGCTGCTGCTATAAACAGACTAGGTGATGCAAATACCGATTGGCAAGATAATATTTACGAATCTGCAACAGGTTCTGACCACTCAATAAGTGCTCTAGGTAGTGCTTGGGGTGTGCCAATGCGTTTTTCATTAGGTTATTCTGATCATGAAGGTATTCTTAAAAGAGATAACTTTAAAAGAACAACTGGTGCAGTAAACTTTACTCCTCAGTTTTTAGATGAGCATTTAAAAGTAGAATTAAATGCAAGAGGAGCTTATACAGAAAACCAGTTTGCTAATAGAGGTGCTATAGGAAGTGCGGTTGGTTATGATC